>CAXTRU010000221.1:0-4286 GCA_964246665.1 uncultured Acidobacteriaceae bacterium | reverse complement strand
GTGCTGGAAGATTGAGTGTGGGCTGTGGTCGGGGGTCGGTGGTCGGTGCTCGGCGTTGGCGTTGGCGTTGGCGGATTGTAGACTGAAGTAACGGGTCCCATGTCACCTGAAACGACCAACCTGGAACGAAAAGAGAAGGTCTCCCCGGCGAAGCTGGCCGTCACGCAGTACGCGGTGGCGCTGGTGCTGCTGGTGTTGGGCATCGGGCTGTGGCGGCTGCAGGTGCTGGGCGCGGCGGAGTACCGGGTGCTGGCCGAGCAGAATCGGGTGCGCAAGGTGCCCGTGCTGGCCGCGCGGGGACGTATCCTGGACCGCGAAGGCCGGGTGATCGTCGACAACTACCCTTCGGTGACGTGCTACCTGCTGCGCGAGCAGATGAGTGCGGTGGAGCAGGACCTGCCCTTTATCGCGCAGGGGCTGCACATGGAGCCGGACCAGATTCGCGCGATCCTGAAGCACTTTGAGTTTGCGCCGAAGTACCAGCCCATCCCGTTGAAGCAGGACATTACGCCGGATGAGCAGGCATTTCTGGCGGCACACCGTGATGATTTGCCGGAGCTCGACACGCTGGATGAGCAGCGCCGTTTGTACCCGCGCGATGGTTTTGCGGCGCACATGATCGGCTATGTGGGCGAGGTGTCCGAGGCGGACCTGAACAACTCCAAGTTTGCGTTCTATGAGCCCGGCGACGTGGTGGGCAAGAGCGGCGTAGAGGAGGCCTACGACGAGGTTTTGCGCGGGCAGGACGGTTCGCGCGACATGATCGTGAACTCGCACGGGCGCGAGGTTGGCGTGACGGGCGAGGAGTACGCCAAGCCCGGGCAGGACCTGCGGCTCACGGTGGACCTGGACATCCAGCGCGCGGCGGAGCAGGCGATGGAAGGCAAGATCGGCGCGATGGTCGCGATCGATCCGCACACGGGCGAGATTCTGGCGATGGTGTCGCGGCCGACGTTTGATCCGAATGAGTTTTCGGTCCGATTGAGCAAGGCGTACTGGCAGACGATCCTGGACAACCCGGATCATCCGCTGCTGAACAAGGCCATTCAGGCGCAGTTGGCGCCGGGGTCGACGTTCAAGATCATCATGACGCTGGCTGGGTTGCAGCAGGGCGTGGCGCAGAACATGCACGTGCAGTGCAACGGCGGCGCGAGCTTCTATGGGCACTTCTTTGCGTGCGACCGGCACCACGGCGGCGTGGACATTCACACCGCGATCCCGTACTCGTGCGACACGTTTTATTACACGCTGGCGAACCGGCTGGGCATCGACACGATGGCCCGCTATGCGAATGAGGTGGGCATCGGCGTGAAGACCGGTGTGGACCTGCCGGACGAGGCCGCCGGCGTGATGCCATCGAGCGAGTGGAAGCTGAAGACGCAGCACGACAAGTGGTATGCCGGCGAGACGATCTCGGTGGGCATCGGCCAGGGTGCGATCCAGGCGACGCCGCTGCAGCTGGCGCGCGCGCTGAGCGGGATTGCGTCGGGTGGTGTGCTGCGCCGGCCGCATGTGGTATTTCCGCAGGAACTGCCGCCCCAGGAGTTGGAGGCCGTCGAGCAGAGCTATCCGGGTGCCGGCGACAAGCGGATTCAGCTCTCGCCGGAGAACTGGGAGACGATCACCGACGCGATGGCCAATGTGACGTCGAGCCCGATCGGCACGGCGTACGCGGCGCGGCTGGAAGGTGTGGACTTCGCCGGCAAGACAGGCACGGCGCAGGTGATGAGCCATACGGCGCTTTCCCGAACCAGCAAGGGGCACAACACGGAGCCGAATGCGTGGTTTGTGGGTATGGCTCCGCGGCGCAACCCGGATATCGCTGTGGCCGTGCTATGGGAGCACGGCAATTGGGGCAACAATTCGGCGAAGCTGGCGGCGCAGGTGATCGCGGCGTATGTGAACAAGCAGCGCACCCGGGCGGGCAATGTAATGAAGGTTGCCGAGGCCGCGCCTGCACCGAGCCCGGACGAAAAGGCGCCCGCGAAGAAGGGCACCACGAGCGAGGATGCGCCGGCTGCCGATGTGGTGCGGTCGAAAGTGGATGCGCGTGGCGCGGTGGCGGCGCCTGCGGGCGGCCAGTAAGCGGCTCAGGCCGGGCACAAACAAAGGCTGGCCGTTGTCTATCTACTCATGAGTTTGCCGCGCGTGACCTATGCGATCTGTGCTGCTGCTGCGCTGGTGGGGTGCGGAGGTGCGCCTTCGCCTGGGCGCGTGTTGCGGCTGCAAACATCGCCATCATCGCTGTTGCAGGAGCATAATGCGCATGCAAAGAACGACCGTGCGGGGATAGTGGTGGATGATCCTGAGGAGCTTTCAGGCGTTTGGGAGTCGCCGGACGGGCAGGGTGGTGCTGTGGGCCTGCAGCTGATGCTGACAACCGCCATCCCCGCGGACCGGGTGACTCTCCAACATGCGCCCCAGGTATGGGTTTCGCTGGATGCGATGTTGTATGAACGCCGCGGAGCCGCGCCGGGCCAGGGTGAGCAAAACGGGTTCAGTGACCAACGCGGGGCTGGTCCTTTGCAGTACCAGGGCCGCCGACTTGTGTTGCATTGGAACGGATTCGATCTGGACCTGCAACGCGGGCCGGGCGACACCTGGAACGGGCGCTTGCATCGGCTCGGTTTTGACCACGTGGTGGCGCTACGACGGCCAACGATGAGGGCAAACGGTGTTGCAGAATGGTTTTTCGGCACGTGGATCTCCGGCGACCAAAACTTCCAGACGTGCCTGCACCTTGGGCGAGAGCCGGATGGCACGTACGTCGGCTGGAGCGATTCGCTTCAGCAGTTGGGCACCGTCCGCTACGGCCCAAATGTCACCAGGCCTGCCATGGCTTATGAACGGTATGGATCTGTTGCGGACGTGCAGTTGGCGGGTGATGGCCAGGTCGCCGTGGAGATGAATGTCAACAACGCCATGTGCTGTTCGTTGGGCTTTGTGGGCACGCGGCTTCCTAACGGGGTGATGCGCGCTGCGTGGCATGGCGGCCAGCCAGGATCAATCCATGCCGCAACAATGTGGCGATCTGTAGCTGCACCAGGCTGCTTCGACGCACGCTGAGGAAGTCGCTGCTGCGCGTCGTGGTTTGCTTCAGGAGCGCGTATTGGCAGCGCCAGCAAGCGGCTGACGAGCACAGAGAGTCGCCGGAGGTCGTCGGACATTTCGCGGGCGAGGGTGCAGATGTCGGTGGTGAGTTCGCCTTCGGCGGCGAGGAAGACGAGGTTGGTCAGGCTTTGCACTGGGTTGGCGCGTGAACGCGGGATCGTTGTCGAGGTCAACGACCTCTACCCCGGAATCGCCACCTCGGGCCCGACTTGGTCGCGGAAGGCATGTCGTTCTGGGCGAGTGAGCTGAGCGTAACGCAGAAAGCCCGGTCTTCATAACACTTCGGGTCTGCTTACTTGTAGGCTGCTGGTTACCTGCGGAGCACAGCATGAGGCACCGGACGCGGCGTGGGCTGGTGGATGAGGATGTGGGTGTGCTCGCGCGTGATGCGGATGCGGCAGCCGAGCGGATCTGCCACGCCGCCGCAGCTGCGGTCGCGGACCTGGATCCAGGCGACCTGGTCGGGGCCGATCATCCAGGCGGTGGCGTTGGTGGCGTAGTGGACCTGCTCGAGGTAGTAGGCGGCGGTCTCGTCGGTGTCGGCGGCGTCGGCGTTGAGCTGTTCGCAGCCGCTGTCGGGTGGGGCTGAGGTGCCGTCGCCGAGCGCGCAAAAGTCTTCGTCGTTCTCCAGCAGGATGCGCTTGTTGGTACCGGTGAGGAAGTAGCGCGTGCTGATGCTGGGGACGCCGGAGCGCATGGTCCACTGCGCGAGATCGGCGTCGAATGCGGGCGGAAGCTGACTCAGCGCGAGCGTCGGCTCTTTCACCTCCCGCGAAAAGACGGCGAGGCTGGGCGTGGGTTCGCCGTTGGTGGGTGTGAAATAGAAGGCGCCGAGGCCGAGGCCGGCCTGCGTGTCGACCCAAAGAAAGGCGCGGCCGGAAAGGTATGGGCCGCCGTTGCCGGACAGCAGGACGTAGCGGTTGTCGACGACGCGAACGGGTGTACGCGAGTTCGATAGCGCCATGTCGAGAGCGTCGGAAAGCGGCATGTCGCGGCCATAGTGGAACATGCAGCCGGGCACGAAGTCCTTCATCAGCCGGCGGAACTGCTTGTCATGAAAGAGCTCGGCGGTGGGTGCGCCGTCGAAGCTGCGCAGGTTGGCCAGCAACGCCGGGTCGAGCGGTTTTTCGAAGATCGCGGGATCGTAGGGGACGGGCGTCGGCGCGTCATGACGT
>CAXTRU010000220.1:4202-6292 GCA_964246665.1 uncultured Acidobacteriaceae bacterium | reverse complement strand
GGCTGCGGCGCACGGGCACGGGCCGTACCGGCGTAACGGGTAGGGGGTGGCGCGGGGGGGGGCCGGGCAAGGGGCGGCGGGGGAGCGGGTTTTGCGTGGGGACGCCAAACTGCATCCGGCGAACGACGACAGCCTGCGCACGCGGTATGCGCTTAAGGTTGCTGCGGGCAGCGCCGTTGGCTGGGGCGACGCCATGCAGGCGTACGCGCGCGGCGACTACAGCAAGGCTGCGGCGGCGCTGACGGCGTGGGTGAGCGGGCACCCGAACGACGGCACCGCGTGGGCTGTGCTGGGCTTGAGTGAGTTTGGCCTGCGGCAGTATGACAGCGCGTTGCTGCATCTGGAGCGGGGTGAGTCGCTGGGCCTGCACGGCGACCCGCGCGCCCTGGCGACGGCGGAGTACACGGCGGGCTGCCTGCTGCTGCGGTCTGGCGACTTCGACCATGCGGCGGAGATCCTGACCGCTGCCCACAAGCGGCAGACGGCAGATGGGCGGATTGTGGACGCGTTGGGGCTGGCGCTGTTGCGTCGCGGCGGGCTGCCTGTGGCCGGGCAGGATGAGGCTTTGCTGCATCCAGCTGGCGAGATCGAGCTGCTGTTGCAGGACAGCCGCTATGACGAGGCGTTTGCGGGCTTTCGGGCGCTGCTGGAGCGGTATCCGTCGACGGCCCACCTGCACTATGCCTATGGGACGGCGCTGATTGCGATGTCTGAGTTTGACGAGGCGGCGGCGCAGATGCAGGCGGAGCTGCGGCTTGCGCCCGACGATGCGCTAGCGTACGTGCGGCTGGCTTCGATCGCGGTGCGCCAGCACAAGCCGGGGGAGGCGTTGGCGCCCGGACGGAAGGCGGTGGCCCTGGCGCCGGACTCCGCCGAGGCGCATTACCTGCTGGGGCGGGCGTTGCTGGAGACCGGCGCGGATGCTCCGGCCATTGCTGAGCTGGAAGCAGCCAGGACGCTGAACCCGGGCAGCCCGGAAGTGCACTTCAGCCTGGCGCGCGCGTATGCCCGGGCGGACCGGGCCAAGGATGCGGGTGAGGAACGGGCTACGTTTTTGCGGCTGAGTGAGTTGGCGCAGAAGCAGCGGAGCGGTGGGAGTGCGGGGCAGGATGGTGCGGTGTACTCCGGGCCGCACGAGGGGGCGACGCTGACCGGCGCCGCACGTACGCCCAGGTAGCGCCCCGGGGTTTCTTAAGCGTGCGGGTGATCAGTCGAGAAAGCGGCTGGTGATGCCGCCGTAAGCGTCGATGCGGCGGTCGCGGAGGAAGGGCCAGTGCTGGCGGGTGATTTCGACTTCCTTGGGGTCGAGGTCGGCGTAGAGAATCTCTTCCTTGTCGTGCGAGGCCTTGGCGAGGATGCGGCCGAAGGGGTCGGCGATGAAGCTGCCACCCCAGAACTCGAGGCCGGGGTTGGGGCCGACGACGAAGTCTCCGGTCATGCCGACGACCTCGTTCGCGGTGGGGGGAACACTGTTCATCTGGCCGTCGATGAGGACGTCGCCGAGTTCGTGGCCTACGCGATTAACGGCGCAGACGTAGACGCCGTTGGCGATGGCGTGGGCGCGCTGGATGGTCTGCCAGGCGTCGTACTGCCTTTCGCCGAACTCGGCTTTTTCGGCGGGGTGCCAGCCGATGGCGGTGGGGTAGAAGAGCGTTTCGGCGCCCTTGAGGGCGGTGACGCGGGCGGCTTCGGGGTACCACTGGTCCCAGCAGACAAGGGTGCCGATGTTGCCGGCGGAGGTGCGTTGGGCCTGGAAGCCGAGGTCGCCGGGGGTGAAGTAGAACTTTTCGTAGTACAGGGGGTCGTCGGGGATGTGCATCTTGCGGTAAACCGCGGCGATGTTGTCAGGGTTAGTGGAGGTGTGGTCGGAGCCTTCGGCCCGCCAATCCAGGGTGGCGGCGGTGTTGTGGTAGAGGCCTGGGGCGCGGCGCTCAAACAGCGAGGCGATGACGACGACTTTGTGCTCGCGGACGACTTCGGCGAGCGCGGCGGTGGAAGGGCCGGGGATGGACTCGGCGATGGAGAAGAGCGCGTGGTCTTCGCGCTGGCAGAAGTATTGGGCGCGGAAGAGCTCAGGGAGGCAGATAAGG
>CAXTRU010000220.1:0-4192 GCA_964246665.1 uncultured Acidobacteriaceae bacterium | reverse complement strand
CGCGACAGCCTTGGCGAGGTTGGCCTCGGGGTCGGGGGCGCAGGACATCTGGATGAGGGCAACGCGAGTGAGTTTAGGCATGAGCTGGTCCTCAGACGGCTATCGCTTGGAAGTAGCCTCGTTCAGCAAGGGTTAGCAGCTTGTCGTCAGCCGTGACGAGAAGCATTCCATCGATGCGGGCGGTGGCAACGATGAGTCGGTCGGCTGGGTCGCCGTGAAAGGCTGCGGGCAGTTCAACGCACTCGCAGGCGATGTCGCTAGTGATTGGGGCAAGCTGCAGGCGTCCCCTTGAGTGCTTCAGAGCGATCTCCCAGACGGAGATTGGAGAAAGGAACAGTTCACGGTGGTACGCAGCCTCATTCAAAGTGGCTCGGACTTCTGAGCCAATACGGGGATCGTTCTCGGCGAGCCACAGCAGGATGTGTGTGTCGAGCAGGATCACTGCATTGCTTCCCACTCGTCGGGTTCGGGTCCGACGATGTCGCCTGTAATGGTGACTGTCCCTTTCATGCAGCCGAAGATATCCGTGACCGGCCTTGAAGGCTCGAGCGGTGCAATCTGCACTTGCGGAATGCCGCGCCTGGTAACGACGATAGGGGTTCCGTTCGCCTTCACTTCATCCATGATTGCGAGAAAATGAGCTTTCGCCTGTGCCGCACCTACCAGGCCAGATGGCGGCACGCAGCGCTTCGCGGGCATGATGGGGTGCGCGGATGTGCGCTGCTTTTTGCTGCCCGCCACATGGTCACCTCGATATGACCAAGCATACCATCGTCTGACGGGTCGAACCACGGCCTCGCCGTGGAGGCTTCTAGCGAAGATGCGGGAGTCTAGAGAACTGTCATCGGGGTTGCCTAAACATTCTGCTACTTTTTACATGGGGCGTCGTTCGCGTTTGGCCCTCAACTTTTCGTAGCGCAGGTTCACCATCTTTCACACGGCAGCGGAACTGCCGAGCCAAGGAGTGTCATGTCGAGCGAATACCGGGATTTTCTGGAGTTGTCGTATGAGGAGCTTGAGGAGAAAAACCTCGAAGCCAAAGAACAGCGCAAACAGCGCGTGGATCCGGGCAAGCTTCAGGAAGAGCGGCTGAAGTACCTGACCGACGAAAAGGGCGTGAAGGCCGTTACGGTGCTGTTCTCCGATCTCGAAGGCCGGCTGCACATGCTGGACTACGACAAGAAGTTCCTGGTGAAGAGCTATGACAACTTGACCTTTGACGGCTCCTCGATTCGCGGCTTTACGGCACAGCGTGAGAGCGATCTGCGCCTGGGCCTGGACTGGAGCGCGTTCTACTGGACGCCGGCGGATGTGTTCGGATCGGGCAAGTGCCTTGTGTTCGGTGAGGTGATCGACAAGAACGGCGCGCCCTATGCGGGCGACGTGCGTGGTCTGCTGAAGACATTTGCGCAGGAGCAGTTCAAGACCAATGGCTACACGCTGAACGCGGCTAACGAGATTGAAGGCTTCCTGTTCGACGGGCTGGATGCGGAGCGACGCTTCATCGAGACCGGCAAGTTTGAATACACCAACCAGGGCGGCTATTACCACTCGCTGCCGGGCGATCCGCTGCGTGAGTTTATCGACCTGAGCGCCGAAGTGCAGCGCGCGATGGGCTTCGAGAACGAGAAGGATCATCCCGAGGTTGCACCGTCGCAGTTCGAGATCAATTACACGTATGGCGATGCGGTGGCGGCCGCGGACCAGATCCAGCTGTACAAGCTGATCTGCCGCCAGGTGGCCACGCAGATGGGCATGACGGCGAGCTTCCTGCCCAAGCCGGTGACGGGTGTGAATGGTTCGGGCATGCACACCAACCTGTCCATCACCAAGGACGGCAAGAACCTGATGTGGGACCCGAACGGCGAAGAGAAGATCTCTGCGTTTGGGTGGGAGTTCGTCGACAAGGTGCTGACTGCGGGCAACGACATCTGCCTGCTGCTGAACGCGAGCGTGAATGCGTACCGCCGGCTGGATCCGCACTTCGAGGCGCCAAACCAGATCAAGGCCTCGGCCACCGATCGTGGGTCGATGGTGCGCATTCCGATCGGCAATGAGAAATCGGCGCGTGTGGAGGTGCGTTCTGTAGGACCGGATGCGAACCCGTACATGGTGCTGCACTCGATCTTCAAGACCGGGCTTACCGGCAAGAAGAGCGACATGGCCAACCTGCGGCAGGCAGAGCGGTACTTGCCGGACAACATCTACACGGCGCTCGAAGACTTCCGCAATGCGGCGTGGACGACGGAGCTGCTGGGTGCGGATGTGAAGGCTCGCTATGCGGAGCTGAAGCAGGCGTCAGCGGACCGTTGCCCGCGGCTGTTGGGCAGCATTGTGAAGACGTCGGAAATCCAGTTCCACCACGATGTGTATAACCAGTTGCTTTGGGGTCAGTTCTAGCCCTTAAGGCAAGATGAACAGAATAGGGCTGGCGAAGATGCCAGCCCTATTCTAGGGCCATTGAAGGGAGACTTGGTCCAGATCTAAAGGCACGTAGCAAAGTCACTTACCGGTTCAAGGCCACACGCCTCCGACGCCTTAACGAGATCATCAGCTTCGAGAGCTGCTACCGTTGAATGGGTTGATCAGCGGTACGTTGAACTGAGTGAAGTCGCGTGTATTGCGCGTGGCAATGCTCAGACGGTTCGTGATGGCCGTAGCCGCGATCATCGCGTCCTGAAGCAGTTCTGGCGCCCTTTTTTGCATCAGCAGGGCTGTTAGCCTTGCTTCCGCGGCGCCGAAAGGCAGGACGGTGGTGGTTTCTTGGATGTCGGTGATCCAAGCGTGCAGTTCTAACGCCTTGGCCGGGTCCTGATAGCGGGTCCGCTCTGTACCAGCCTGAAGTTCATAGAGGCTGATAGAAGCTAAGCAGAACGTCGATGCTGGGTTTTGCCTAAGCCATGCAAGTAGCCCACCGTGCGGCCTTGGCTTACGCATTTCAGAGATGACATTGGTGTCTACCAGAAATCATGCAGTACGACGGCGAGCTTTCTTACGCCGTTCTGCATGACGATCAGGTATTTCGAAGTCAGGAGCGGATTGCAGGAGCTTGAGAAATTCTTCGTTCGTGAGGGTACGCTTCGGCAACTGCGGTGGTGTTGGCGTAACCCGGCCTAGCCACTCTTGGAAAGGAACAACGACAACCGTCTTCACACCTCGCTTAGTGATGATTTGTGGGCCCTCGCTTTCAGCGGTGTCGATGAGTTCGCTAAGACGGGCTTTTGCATCCTGTAGCTGCCATGTGCTCATCTAGATTGCTGACCAGTGTAGCAGGGCAAAAAAGAAACGTGCCCCGTGGTGGGGCACGTGGTTTGGGGTGGCTGTGAGTTTTACGCGACGGCGATCATGCCGCCGGTGACGCCGTAGATTTCGCCAGTGGTGTAGCTGCTTTCCTGGGAGGCGAGGAGGACGTAGACGGGGGCGAGCTCGACGGGTTGGCCGGGGCGCTTGTAGGGCGTTTTGCTGTCGAGGTTTTTGAGCTTTTCTTCGCTGCCGTCGGCTTCCTGCAGGGGCGTCCAAATGGGGCCGGGCGCAACGCCGTTGATGCGCACGCCGTGCTCTTCCATCAGCGGTGTGCTGAGGCCCTTGGTGAAGTTGGCGATGGCGGCCTTGGTCATGGCGTAGTCGAAGATGGTGGGCGACGGGTCGTAGCCCTGAACGCTCGTTGTGTTGATGATGGAGGCGCCGGGTTTGAGGTGCGGCAGAGCGGCTTTGGTGATCCAGAAGAGCGCGTAGACGTTGGTCTTCATCAGCTTGTCGAAGCGCTCGGTGGAGGTGTCGAGGATGCCCTTGGTTTTGCCCATCATGCCGGCGTTGTTGACCAGGATGTCGAACCCGCCGAGCTGGCTGACGGCGTCGGCGATGAGCTTCTGGCAGAAGGCTTCGCTGGAGATATCGCCGGGAAGAAGAACGGCCTTCTGGCCGGCTTCGCGGATGTAGTTGGCGACCTCTTCCGCGTCCTTCTGTTCGTCGGGCAGGTAGCCGATGGCGACGTCGGCGCCTTCACGGGCGAAGGCGATCGCGGCGGCGCGGCCGATGCCGGAGTCGGCGCCGGTGAGCAACGCTTTGCGACCGGCGAGACGGCCTGAGCCCTTGTAGGAGAGTTCGCCGCAGTCGGGCTTCTCCTGCATGGCGGTTTGTGTGGCGGGGCCGGACTGCAGCTCGATGTCGGTGGGCGGGCCGGGGTATTGGG
>CAXTRU010000219.1:0-6313 GCA_964246665.1 uncultured Acidobacteriaceae bacterium | reverse complement strand
CACCGATCGCTCCTCCAACCACGCCCGCAGCACCGGCCCAGCCTTACAACAATCCGCTGGACCAGCCGACAGCGCCGTCCTCCGTGGCTCCTATGGCGCCGGCTCCCCCAACCGCCATACCTGCCGGCAATCCTTTGGAACAGCCTGTCACCGTGCAACAAGCACAGCCACCCGAGGCGCAACCTGTCCAGATCGCCCCGCCGTCACCGGTGGCGTCGCTGCCTTCAATCCCCACCGAATATCCCGCTCTCGAAGAAGCTCACAAGGACTACCTGGGCTCGGCCTACATACCGGACGATAGCTGGGTTTACCCCGAAGCTCTTCGCCTGTACTCCATGGGCTACTTGCCCTCTGCCTTCATCAGCATGCGGCCGTGGACGCGCCGTAGCTTGCTGCACATGCTTGAGAAGTCCCAGGATGACGTGCTCGACAGCAACAACGATCAGGCGATGCAGATTTTCGCCAAACTGAAGGCATATGTCAGCGATGAAATACCTGGACCGGCCAAGACAGAAAGCTGGGCCATGACCCGCGGCGCCGTCTACGGCATTGACACCGCATACTCCCGCTTTATGGGAATCCAGGGTCTCAGCTTGCGCGACAGCTTCGATCTCGGCCAAACCGTGGTGAACGACTATGGCCGCCCCTACCAGCCAGGGTTCAACAACGTCACGGGCTTCTCCACTATCAATGAGTGGAATCGCTTCACCTTCTACTTACGCGGGGAGTACCAGCACGCGCCCTCCGCGACAGGCTACAACTACGCGCTTTCACAGTACCTCTCCTCTGTTGCGGCGATCCCGATTTTTGCGCCTCCGAACGAACCCACGGACATCATTCCCTACGGCCCAATTGCCTCAGCCAATCCCTTCCGCCTTCAAGAGGCCTACATCTCCTTCCATCTGCTCGGGCATGAGGTTTCCGGCGGCAAGACTGACGCCTGGCTTGGGCCGGGACAGGGCGGTGCCATGGCCTGGAGCAACAACGCTGAAGATATTTATTCATTCCGCATCAATCGGATCGAGCCGATGCATATTCCCTACTTCAGCAAGATCTTTGGCCCCCTGCGCTACGACTTCTTCGTCGGATCGCTGAAGGGTCATACCTATCCGAACTCGCCATGGGCACACTCGGAGATGTTCTCCCTTCGGCCAACGAACAACTTTGAGTTCAGCTTTCAGCGCACCGTCATCTGGGGTGGCGAGGGCCATGTGCCCGTCACGTTGCACACGTTCTTTCGCAGCTTTTTCTCAGTCAACGACGTTCAAGGAGATACGAAGAACTCCTCAGCTGACCCGGGTGCCCGGTTTGCAGCGTTCAACTTTTCCTGGCGGCTGCCCTACCTTCGTACGGTCACGCTGTACGCCGACTCCGAGGCGCATGACGACGTCACACCGCCGAGCGCCCCGCGTCGGGCTGCCTACCGGCCAGGCATTTACATCTCGCAGCTCCCGGGAGCGCCAAAGTTTGATCTTCGACTGGAAGCCGCCAGCACGGACTGCTCGACACTCCGCTGCACCGAGGGCATCTTCCAGTACTTTGAAGGCGTCCAGCGCGACGGCTATACCAACAAGGGCTTCATTATGGGCGACTGGGTAGGTCGTGAAGCCATCGCATACCAGGGCTGGCTGACATACCACCTTTCCGGCGACGAATGGGTGCAGGCCTCCTACATGCACAAGATGACCCCACAGGACTTCATCGGCTATGGCGTCAGCCAAAGTAATGCCAAGATTGAGGTCGTGAAACGCCTTCGTCCTGATGTGGAGCTAGACGCCTGGTACCAATTCGAGCATTGGACCGCACCCGTCTACAAGACGACCCAACAGACTGATAACGTCTTCACCTTCCAGTTCACCTTCTATCCCAAACTCCACGACCACGCTCCTCATCTGAACGGCAAGTAGGCTCGAGCAGCAATGCAGAAAAGCAGAAGGGCGGCTTCGGCCGCCCTTCTGCTCTTCCTTTGCACTTGATTTCTGCTGTCTACTGGCGCTACGCCGGCTGCCGTTCCGCTTCGACACAGGCCTTAAAGTAGTCCATGGATCGCGTCAGCCCGTCACGCAACGGCACCTTGGGCTCCCACCCAAGGATGCGCTTGGCTTTAGTGATGTCGGGCTTGCGCTGTTTGGGATCATCCTGCGGCAGGGGCTTGAAGATGATCTCGCACTTGGATCCAAGTAGGCTTTGCACCTCGCGTGCGCACTCCAAAATGGTCCACTCAATCGGGTTCCCGATGTTGGTCGGATCATGCTCATCACTCTTGGATAAGCGCACAATCCCGTCGATCAGATCGGCGACGTAGGTAAAGCTGCGCGTCTGCGATCCGTCGCCGTACACCGTCAGCGGCTCGCCACGCAAGGCCTGCATCATCAGGTTCGAGATCACGCGGCCGTCGTTCGCCTGCAGCCGAGGCCCGTAGGTGTTGAAGATGCGGACCATGTGCGTGTTCACGCCATGGTAGCGATGGTAGGCGGCAACGGTTGCCTCGGAGAAGCGTTTGGCTTCGTCGTACACCGAGCGTGGGCCGATCGGGTTGACGTTGCCCCAATAGCTCTCCACCTGCGGATGGACCTCAGGATCGCCGTAGCACTCCGAGGTGGACGCATGCAGATACCCGGCGTTGTAGCGGCGCGCAATCTCAAGCGAGTTCAGCGTCCCCGCCGAACCAACGCGCAACGTCTCGATACCGAGCCGCATGTAATCCACTGGGCTGGCCGGCGAGGCGAAGTTGAACACGTAGTCCACATGCCCGAAATCGAAGGGCTCGCAGATGTCCTGCTCCTCAAAGCGGAACCGTGGCTCCGCTTTAAGGTGCTGCAGGTTGGCCATAGTACCGGTGCAAAGGTTATCCACGCCCAACACATGGTTTCCCTCGGCAAGCAGGGCATCGCAAAGGTGTGAGCCCAGAAAGCCGGCAGCGCCTGTAACCAGAATCAGCTTGCGTTCACTCATGCGCTAACCGCCACAGCCTCACGTACCGGAGTCACGGCCGAGCGGCCAACACTGATGTAGGTAAAACCGTGTTCGAGCATCACGCGCGGATCAAACAGATTGCGCCCGTCCACGACGATGGGGTAGCGCATCAGCTCGTGTAAGCGCGTCAGGTCCAACCGGCTAAACTCCTGCCAGTCCGTCAGGATCAACAGTGCATCCGCGTCCTTTGCGGCGGTTTCCACTGAGTCGACGTAGTGCAGGTACTTGCTCTCAGGCAACTCCGTCTTGGCCCGCTCCATCGCAGCCGGGTCATACGCATCGATGCAGCAACCCTCCCCCAACAGCATCTCGATCAGATCGAGGGCGGGGGACTCACGCACATCGTCCGTTTCGCCCTTGAAGGCAAGCCCAAGCACAGCCAAACGCTTGCCGCGCAAGGTCCACAGGGCCGAACGCCACCTTGCCCAGGAAGCGCTTTTTCTGCGCCACGTTGATCTTTTCCACCTCGTGCAGCAGCTGGAAGTCCACCCCAAGCTGCGACGCCACGGAGCGGAATGCGGCCACATCCTTGGGGAAGCACGAACCGCCGTAGCCGATACCAGGGCGCAGGAACTTGGGGCCGATGCGCGAATCAAGCCCAATGCCGCGCGCGACCTGTTCCACGTTCGCGTCCGCCGCCTCGCAAAGATTCGACACCGCATTGATGAAGGAGATCTTTAACGCCAAAAAGGCGTTCGACGCATGCTTGATGATCTCGGCGCTCTTGGTCGAGGTCAAAAGCAAGGACGGGGGCGTCGTGGAGGAGCACACACCGCCAATGGCACTTTCCGGCGTGTAGTAGCTGCCGTCGGTCAGCGGTGCATAGATCTCCTGCAGCAGCTTCGCCGCTCGCTCGCTATCGGCACCGACGACGATCCGGTCGGGATGCAGGAAGTCTTCCACGGCCGTGCCTTCGCGAAGGAATTCGGGGTTGGACACCACATCGAACATGTCCCGCCGAACGCCATTGCGCTCGATCACGCGCCGGATCCACTCATTCGTGTAGACCGGCACCGTGCTCTTTTCGACGATAACCTTATAGGACGTGATGTGCCGTGCGATCTCGCTGGCCACCGCTTCCACGTAGGACAGGTCGGCGTCCCCGGTCTCCGACTGTGGGGTTCCCACAGCGATGAAAATGGCATCGCAGCTTTGGGTCGCTTCGGCCAGGTCGGTCGTGAACCGCACGCGTCCGTTGCAATACCGCGACATCAGCTCCGGGAGGTGCTTTTCATGGATCAGGGTGTCCCCACCACGCAGCGCGGCTACCTTGCGCTCGTCGTTGTCAACGCAAACGACCTGGTGGCCCATCTCTGCAAAGCACATAGCTGCAACCAGGCCCACATAACCGGACCCCACAACCGCGATTTGATTTCCTGTGTACATGATTCTCCGCCGCTCCACGTCATGGAGGTGGATGGATGTGTCGAAAGTAGCTCCATCCTACAGTCACTCCGTCCAACTGCATATACCCCAATAGAGTGTTACTGTCGGCATCAGTCGTAAAACTCCGGTAAACTAGGCGGAATGACTCCGGATAGTTTCGAGTCCAGTACCAAGCCTGCGGACACGCTTGCGCCGGGAATCGCGAATGACGGACCACGCGCCGACACAACGCTTTCCGACACGCTTCTCGTCATCCGGAAACGCAAGTGGCTTATCCTCCTTGCCGGCCTCCTTGGCTTTGCGTACGGCTACTACCAGGCCTCCCAGCAGCCCCGCCTTTTTATCGCCTACGGCGACATCGAGATCCGCAGCGGTACAGCTTCCGAGTACCGGGTCAACAACGCCCCGCTGGCCGAAGACACCTACGACATCCCGACCCAAACCACCATCCTTAAAAGCGACAATCTGTTGCTCACCGTCGCTCGGGACCTTGACCTGCCCAACAACCCCGATTTTGTCGGGGCTGCCGGTCCCATCCCGCACCGCAGCCTCGACGACCCTGCCGTGCGCGAACAGATGCTTGGCGCGCTCCAGAACGACATCACGATCGCGCCGGTATCGCACACCGACATCGTTCGAATCACCTGCAGCACCCTCAACGGCAAGCTTTCCGCGGATATCGTCAACAAGCTCATCCGCGAGTACAAGCAGTACAGCTTCCAATCGCGCTACGACGCCTCCAAAGACGTCTCTAACTGGCTTTCCAACCAGCTCGGCGATCTGAAGCAGCAGGTCACCACGTCTCAGGAGCAGATGATCGATCTGGGCAAGCGGCTCGGTGTTCTGGGCCCGGACACCAGTGAGAATCAGATCACGTCCTCGATCAACGACCTTACCCGGGCTGCCAGCCAGGCGCAAATCAATCGCATCGTCGTGGAGTCCCGCTACCGCGTCCTGACCGGCATGGACCCAAGTGCCCTTGACGCCTCCGTGGGAACAGTGAACGGACAGGCAAGTCAGGCACTTGCCACTCTGCGGGGTCAGCGGGAAAGCATTCGCTCCCAACTGAGCGGTGCCGACGTCACGGCCGGGCCGAATCTGCCTCGTATCCGGGCATTGCGCGCGCAGCTCGCCGAGCTTGACCGCCAAATCAACGAAGAACAGACGCGTGTTCTGATCCAGGCACGGGAGGATCTGGTCGCCGCACGGGCGGACGAGGCACAAACCCGCGGCGCACTCGAGGCTGCCAAGTCCGATGCGTACAAAATGCGGGACGATCTGGTGGAATACACCATCCGGCAGCGCGAGTTTGAGTCGAAGCGTCAGCTCTATGAGGGGCTGCTGCAGCGCCTGAGCACCGCCGGCGTCCAGGCTGGGCTGGAGTCGCAGGAAGTCGATATCGTCGACAATGCTGTCCCGCCGATCGGGCCTTCCCTGCAACCGCGCGGCTCAATACTGATCACGAACACGGTGATTTGGGCGGGCATCGCGGTCATCCTTTCCTTCATCCTGGAAAGCCTCGATACGAGCCTTTCCAGCGTTGCCGAGATCGAACAGATCTCCGGCCTGCCGTCGCTGGCCCTCATCCCCAAGGCACGCCGTTCCGCCGACCCGACCACACAAACGCCGGCGCAACGCAATCTGGTCGTGCTCACCAACCCGAAGTCCCAGTTTGCCGAGGCCTTCCGCGCGCTCCGCACCTCCCTGCTGCTGTCGATTGCCGGGCGTGAGCCGCAGGTCATTCTGCTGACCAGCGCTACGCCCTCCGAGGGCAAAACGACCGCCTCGCTCAACCTGGCCGCGGTGCTTGCGCAGCGCGATGTTCGTGTACTGCTCATTGACGCCGACCTGCGCCGTCCCACGGTCCATCATCGCTTCGGACTGAACGGCAAGGTGGGACTCACCTCCGTGCTGACCGGCAGCATGGGCCTGAAGGAGGCCGTGCAAACGG
>CAXTRU010000218.1:0-6322 GCA_964246665.1 uncultured Acidobacteriaceae bacterium | reverse complement strand
CTATAGATGCATAATAGCATAAGGGTTGCAGGTAATGTGAGCGTAATCGAAGCACATATTGGGGCGCGTCTTCCTAACGCGTAAAGCCCTTCACAGGACGCGAAACAGAATGCAGAAAGAGTCTCCAGATTTCCATAGCCAATCACGTGATTTGTAGCCTCTAGACAGCAATAACCCCTTCAAGTTGTGCGGCTACCACTTTGGCCCTTGGCGTGCATGTCTAGCGTTAGTTACACATTGCACTCTTTCTGGAGAGACTCATGCATTTTGGATCCTCGCGGCGAGCCGCCGCGGGTTTATTGGTTGCCCTTTCTATCGGCATGTCAGGCTCGGCGCACGCAGCCGACGTTAATGGTCGTATCAAAGGCACGGTCACTGATCCGCAGGGCGCGGTCGTTCCAGGGGTCCAGGTCGTTGCAACAAATCAGGCAACTGGCTTTAAGTTCACGACAAAGACCCAGGCAGATGGAAGCTACTTCTTCGCAGAGCTTCCCGTCGGAACCTACAGTGTCCTTGTCGCTGCATCTGGCTTCCAATCCTTCAAGGCCACGGGCATCGTACTGAACATCGACCAGGAGTACGTAGAACCCATTCATCTCGCTGTCGGTGAAGCTACGCAGACCCTTGAGGTCGCTGCCGATGCCGTTCAGGTCAACACAACAGACATGCAGTTGAACAACGTTGTGGAAGCTGCACAGATGACGGAACTGCCCAACATCTCGCGCAGTTTCACCACCTTCGAGACGATCGAGCCGGGCGTTCAGTCCTCCAGTGACCGCTTTGGCAGCTACTCGGCGAACGGCTCCCAAAGTCAGCAATCCAGCTATCTCATAAATGGGGCCGATGTTAACGACATCGTTCTGAACACGGTCGGCTTGAGCCCTATCCTGGATGCTGTTAACGAGTTCAATCTGATCACGGCGCCACTGAATGCGGAATACGACCGCAACTCAGGCGGTATCGTCAGCGCAATCCTGAAGCAGGGCACCAATCAGTTCCATGGCGACGCCTTCGAGTTCTACCGCGATACCTTCCTCAATACCGGCAACTTCTTCGCGAACGTGGCAGCAACCCCGACTACGCCTCAACATAAGCTCGTCACGCCATACCACCAGCACATCTTCGGTGGAACCGTTGGCGGTCCAATTCTCAAAAACAAGCTTTTCTTCTTCGGTGGGTACCAGGGAACTCGCCAGCGTGTTCCCAATACGAACAGTGCCGCCCAGACCACCGTGTTCTCGGCCAATCAGCTCGCCGGCAACTTCTCGGATGATCTCACCGGCAGCGTTCTGGGATACAAATTCTCGTCAAATGCTATCCCAGGAACACTACTCGGCGTAATTCCAAATTGCTCCGCTCCTGGTACCACTTGGGCCCAATGCGCTGCCGCGAACGGCGGTAAATTCCCCACCACCAGCTTTAATAGCATCGCTGCAGCGCTCACGAAGCAATACGTCCCTTCCGCCAATCAAGGAACAGACAGCTACGTCTTCAACAACACCGATGCAACCACGACCGACCAATACCTTGGTCGCTTCGACTACCAGTTAAATTCCGCTAATCAGTTCAGCTTCATCGGCATCCGCCAAAAAAGCAATTCACTTTCGACGACACCCTTCACCGGTGCGACTCTGCCGGGCTTCGGCGAAGTTGACGGAAACGTTATCAATCAGTACACCGTGGACTACGTCCATCAGTTCAGCCCGACCCTGGTCAATGATTTCGCCCTCCACTACGTGCGCTTCAACGATGCCATCGTGAATAATGCGGTCACCGTTGACCCAGCATCCCTGGGCTTCGCGATTCACCCACAGAATGTACCTGCCTCAAGCGTGCCCACGATCAATTTGGCAGGCTACTTCTCGCTTGGCTTCAGCAATAACGGGCCTCAACCGCGCATCGATCAGAACTATCAGATAGACGATAATATCTCGAAATCCCTTGGTAATCATCAGCTCAAGTTCGGGTACGACGGACGTCGCTTCAATGTGTCAAACCCGTTCTCGGCCAATAACAGCGGTACATACAGCTTCGCCACTTCTGGTCCCTTCAGCTCAGGTGATCCCGGGCTAGATTTCTTGCTTGGTAATCCGTCCGGTTACTCGCAGGGTACCGGAGCGACGATTCAGGCGTACGCGTTCTTGAACTATCTCTATGCGCAGGACACCTGGAAACTCACCAGCAGCCTGACACTCAGCTACGGCTTGGGCTACCAGATCGACACCCCGCTTCACAACACGCAGTACGCTGGCGAGGGAATTGCCTGCTTCACTCCTGGGCAGACCTCAAAGGTCTTCCCCACTGCACCCGCTGGTTTGAACTATCCCGGTGACCCTGGTTGCACCAACACCTCTAAGGCGGTTACTCACTATAGTGAGTTCGGGCCTCGGCTCGGATTCGCGTGGGCTCCAGACCTTGGCCTCCTGTCGGCAGGCAATTCGAAAAAGCTCTCAGTTCGCGGCGGCTTCGGTATCTACTACAACCGCACTGAAGAGGAAACCTCACTGAACAACCTGGACACTCCACCCTTCGGCGTCACTTCGTCCGGTGCTGTCGACTACGGTGCGCAGGCACCCGCTTTTGCGAATCCCTATCAGGACATCGACACAGGCGCGACCTACACCAACAAGTTCCCCTTCACCTTCCCGACTGCCGGCCAGAGCGTCGACTACTCGATCTTCGAGCCGATGAACATTAACACTTATGACCGGGGTTTCCGGTCGCCTTATGCGGAGAACGTTCAACTCTCCATCGAGCGTGAGTTCCCGTCGAAGGTTATCGGTCGTGCCAGTTATGTCGGCTCATTCGCACATCACAATCAAATTGCGTACGAAGGTAACCCCATCACACAGGCCGGCCACGACGCGTGCCTGGCGGATACCGCCCGTTGCGGCAGCCCAACCACGTCGGGCTACCGCAATTTGCAGGACTACTACTTTGTGAGCCACACGCAATATGGCCAAGTTGATCCAAATACCGGAATCCCGGCGATCCCCACCGTGGGCGTCGTCACTTCGGAGGGCGGTTCAAACTACAACTCGCTTCAGGCAAGCGTTGAGAAGGGAACAACGCATGGCTTGGAGTTTCAGCTCAGCTACACCTTCTCGCACGCACTCGATGACGGTTCAAACTACGAGAACTCTGGATACGGCGGCACTACCCGCGGCTACAACCAGTTCAATCGTTCGCTGAACTACGGAAACGCGAGTTTTGACGCCCGCCACCGGCTCGTTTTAGCCCCCATCTACAACGTTCCAGCACTCGTCAATCACTCGGCCTTCTCACCTCTCAACGTCGTCCTCTCGGGATGGCAGATTAGCGGGATCACGACGGTCGCCACCGGCTTTCCCTTCGATATCTCCTACGGTGGTGGTTCCTCAAATTCACTCTGGTGCTCGTCGAGCTTCAGCTTCTATGCTTGCCCTGATGAGCCGAATCAGGTCGGTACCATAGTCCGGACGAACCCGCGCAACTATGTCTCTGGAACCAATCGGACCCAATGGTTCTCCGCGCAAGCCTCGGGTTTCTCTCAGGCTGCACTGGGTACCTTCGGCAACGAAAGCCGTAATCGCTTCCACGGTCCTGGGCAAATCAACACTAACCTGATCCTAGCCAAGAACTTCCTACTTCAAAAGGAAGGCCCCATGCGGCTCCAAATCCGTATGGAGAGTGATAACGTCTTTAACCACACCAACTTCAACAATCCTTCCAGCACATTTGCTACAACCACTGCCGGAGAAAGCGCTTCCTCGCCGGGAACACTCTCCTTTGGTAGCGTCGGGCAGATCTCCGGCGCTGCCAATGGCCGTGCAACCCAACTTGCAGCGAAATTCTACTTCTAGAGTCGGCTGTAAGGCTGAGAAGTAGGGGCGCCTCCGGGCGCCCCTACTTCTTTCGTGGATGAATTTCGGAGGGCCGAACTCCGGGAGATGGACACTTATAATAAGAAGTGCCCATGCCAGACGATCAGAACGCACTTCCGCTCGGCCCCGACGACAACATCACACCTTCGGCTCAAGACGCCAACTCCAACAACCCACCCCCCGGCGGCGGTGGCGGAGACGGTCCCAACGCGCCTACCGGCCCCGGCGCCCTGATCATGCTGCCCATCAACATCGACGAGGAGATGCGCCGCAGCTACCTCGATTACTCCATGTCGGTCATCATCGGCCGCGCCCTGCCCGACGCCCGTGACGGCCTCAAGCCCGTCCATCGCCGCGTCCTTTACGGCATGCAGGAGATGGGCCTCCAGTTCAATAAGAAGTACACCAAGTCGGCCAAGGTCGTTGGCCACGTTATGGGTAACTACCACCCCCATGGCGACGCCGCCATCTACGACACCATGGTTCGCCTCGCGCAGCCCTTCTCGCTGCGGTACCCCCTGGTCGACGGCCAGGGCAACTTCGGCTCCGTCGACGGCGACCCGCCGGCCGCCATGCGCTACACCGAGTCCCGCCTGACCCGCCTCGCCAGCGAAATGCTCGCCGATATCGATTCCGACACCGTCGACTTCGTCCCCAACTACGACGAATCCACCTCGGAGCCCTCGGTTCTCCCGGCCCGCATCCCCAACCTCATTGTCAACGGCTCGACCGGCATCGCCGTCGGCATGGCGACCAACATCCCGCCCCACAATCTCACCGAGGTCCTCAACGCCACCATCTCCCTGCTCAGCAAGGAGCAAGGCGAGACCCGCAGCGACCTCGAACTCGTCCTCGAGCACGTCAAAGGTCCCGATTTCCCCACCGGCGGCTTTCTCTACGGCCGCGGCAACCTCGTCCAGACCTACCGCACCGGCCGTGGCCGCTTCATGATGCGCGCCAAAATGGGCCTCGAGCAGATCACCGGCGGCCGCCAGGCCATCATCGTCACCGAGATCCCCTATCAGGTCAACAAATCCAACCTCATCAAGCGCATCGCCGAGCTCGTCAACGAAAAAGTCATCGACGACATCTCCGACGTCCGCGACGAGTCCGACCGCACCGGCATGCGCATCGTTATCGAGCTCAAGCGCGGCGCCCAGCACGAAATCGTCCTCAACCAGCTCTACAAGAACACCCAGATGCAGGAGTCTTTCTCGATGATCTTCCTGGCCGTCCTCAACGGCCAGCCGAAGGAACTCGGCCTCCCCGAAGCCATCCACGCCTTCATTGACCACCGCATCGACGTCGTCCGCCGCCGCACCGCCTTCCTCCTCGGCAAGGCCCGCGAGCGCGAGCACATCCTGCTCGGCTACCAGATCGCCCTCGATCACCTCGACAACGTCATCCGCATCATTCGCCAGTCCACCTCGCGCGCCGACGCCCGCGAAAACCTCTTCGCCTTCTTCTCCAACCGCCGCATCAACCTCCGCGGTACCGAGATCGCCGGCGTCACGCTCGACCCCACCAAGTACGGCATCGACCTCACCGGCGGCTCGGTCTCCGCCCAGCTCGCCATCAACAACGCCGCCGCCGCTGCCGGCACACTCATCCTCAGCTACCGCCAGATCGACGCCATCCTCGAGCTGCAGCTCTATCGCCTCACCCAGCTCTCCATCGACGAGCTCCTCAACGAGCTCCGCGCCGTCCGCGACAACATCGCCGAGTACGAGTCCATCCTCGCCTCCGAGCGCAAGCTCCGCCGCGTCATCATCAAGGAGCTCGAAGACGTCCGCGAAAAGTACGGCGACATCCGCCGCACCACCATCATCGACGAGGCCGCCGAGCTCTCCCTTGAAGACCTCATCGCCGACGAGCAGGTCGCCGTCACCGTCTCCAACACCGGCTACCTCAAGCGCACACCCATCTCCACCTACCGCCAGCAGCGCCGCGGCGGCACCGGCCGCATGGGCATGAAGACCCGCGAAGAAGACTTCGTCTCGCAGCTCATCATCGACTCCACCCACGCCTACCTGCTCTGCTTCACCAACTCCGGCCGCGTCTACTGGCTCAAGGTCTATGAGATCCCCGACGTCGGCGCCGCCGGCAAGGGCAAGGCCATGGCCTCCCTCATCGACCTCCAGCCCGGCGAAAAAGTCGTCACCATCCTCCCCGTCCGCGACCTCACTGAAGACGGCAAGCACGTCCTCTTCGCCACCCGCAACGGCACCGTCAAAAAAACCGCCCTCAAAGACTTCTCCAACGTCATGGCCCGCGGCATCATCGCCATCGGCATCGACAAGGACGACGAGCTCATCACCGCCCGCCTCACCGACGGCGAACAGGTCATCTTCCTCGCCACCCACGACGGCATGGCCATCCGCTTTGACGAGCGCGATCTCCGCTCCATGGGCCGCCCCGCCTTCGGCAACCGTGGCATCTCCCTCAAAAAAGGCGACTAC
>CAXTRU010000217.1:3531-6333 GCA_964246665.1 uncultured Acidobacteriaceae bacterium | reverse complement strand
CAGTTCGTCGATACCGAGGATGGCGATGATGTCCTGCAGATCCTTGTACCGCTGCAGAATGCGCTTTACCCCCTGCGCCACGTCATAGTGCTCCTGGCCTACAACGCGCGGCGAAAGGATGCGCGAGGTCGAGGCCAGCGGATCGACCGCCGGATAAATACCAAGCTCTGAGAGCGGACGGCTCAACACGGTGGTCGCATCCAGGTGAGCAAAGGTGGTCGCCGGCGCTGGGTCGGTCAAGTCGTCAGCAGGCACATACACGGCCTGCACCGAAGTCACAGAACCCGACTTGGTCGACGTGATGCGCTCCTGCAACTCGCCCATCTCCGTTGCCAGGTTCGGCTGGTAGCCCACGGCCGAAGGCATACGGCCCAGTAGCGTCGAAACCTCAGACCCGGCCTGCGTGAACCGGAAGATATTGTCGATAAACAGCAGCGTGTCGGCGTGCTCTTCGTCGCGGAAGTACTCTGCCACAGTCAGCCCCGTGAGCGCCACGCGCAAACGCGCTCCTGGCGGCTCGGTCATCTGACCGTAGACGAGGGCGGCTTTGGACTTCTCCAGGTTCTTGAGGTCGATAACGCCAGAATCCTGGAACTCGTGCCAAAGATCGTTGCCCTCACGGGTGCGCTCGCCCACACCGGCAAACACCGAAAAGCCGCCATGCTTCAGCGCCACATTGTTAATCAACTCTTGAATGACGACGGTCTTGCCGACGCCGGCGCCGCCAAACAGACCGATCTTGCCGCCCTTCAAAAAGGGCTGGATCAGGTCGATCACCTTGACGCCGGTTTCAAACATCTCTTCCGACGTAGACTGCTCATCGAACGCCGGCGCTGAACGGTGAATCGGACGGTACTCTGTCGCGTTCACCGGCCCAAGCTCGTCCACGGGCTTGCCCAGCACATTCAGCACACGCCCTAGCGTCGGCCGGCCCACCGGCACCGTGATACCCGATCCGGTGTCGGTCGCAATCATGCCGCGCACCATGCCCTCGGTCGCTTCCATGGCGATGCACCGCACGCGGCCTTCGCCCAAATGCTGCTGCACCTCCACCGTCACATCGACCGGGTTTGGCACGTTAAAGCCCTCGCTCGTGATATGCAGCGCCTCAAAGATCGGCGGCATCGTCGACTCACTGAACTGCACATCCACGGCCGGTCCGCTGACCGCAACTACCTTGCCTGTATTGCCTTTATCTGCCATAAACTCTCTTCCGCTCTCGTCGCGCAACCCGCGCCTACAGCGCCGCGGCTCCGCTCACGATCTCGATAATCTCCTTGGTGATTGCCGCCTGCCGTACGCGGTTCATCGTCAGGCTCAACTTGTCGATCAGCTCACCGGCATTCTTAGTCGCTGCGTCCGTTGCCGTCATGCGCGCGGCATGTTCCGCGGCGATCGACTCCAGCATCGCGTGCAGGATTTGCGTCGTCACATACCGCGGCATCAGGTGCCGGAACAACCGGTCCGGGGTCTGGTCATAGATATAGTCCACCTCGGCTGTGCCGAACTTCTTGGCCTCGGCATCCATCTCGCGATCTTCCGGCTCATGGATGGACACGCCGGCAGCCTCCGCCGCTTTCGCAGCCGCTTCCTTCTGCTCCTCGGTCATCTCTTCGGCTGCGGTGATCTCGTGTTCGCCCAGCTTGCGAATTGGCAGAAGCTTTTCGACCACCACGCGCTGGGAGATCACGCTTTTGAACTCGTTGAAGACGATATAGACCGCATCGATCTCTGCGCATTCGTAGCGGTCGATGATGGAGTGCGCCATCGCGGAGATATCTTCCACGTTGGCCCGAATCAGCAGATCCGCATGCTCCTTGGCGACCTCAATCGGGGCCGCACGGTGGCGGATGTCCTCAATGTGCTTGGCGAGATCGTTGTCGTAGAGCTCTTCCTTGTGCTCGTAGACCGCCGCCGGGTAGCGACGCTTGTAGAGCCCGATCGCCTTCTTGCCCACGGGTTCGAGGTCAACGTTCTGCCCGCGCTCCCGACGCTCGTCGATGAAGCGCTGCGCCGCCTTGCCGATGTTGGAGTTGAAACCACCCGCGAAGCCCTTGTCGCCGGCGATGACAACGACCAGCACACACTTCTCTTCGCGCTCCACCAGCAGCGGATGCATGACGTTGCCGGTAGATTCGTCGAGCAGGTCGGTACGCCGGACAAGGCTTTCCAGCACGTTGGTCAACATCTGCGCGTAAGGCCGCGCCTGCATCGCGCGGTCTTGCGCACGGCGCAACTTGGCCGCCGAGACCATCTTCATGGCCTTGGTGATCTGCCGCGTGTTTTTCACGCTGCGGATGCGCCGTCGTAGATCGAGTACGTTTGCCATCGAGGTGTTTGCGCTCTTACTTTCCTTCTAGCTTGGTGACTCGCACATCAAGCTCAGTGACCTTGCCGATCAACATGAGCATGTCAGCATGAAAGCGAGACTCCAGCGCGGTCATCCTGCCGTCAAGGCGATTCTCAACCCCGCCGATGCGGGCATCCAGTCTGTCAGCTACTGCGGTGAGCCGCCCGTCCAGTTTGGAATAGTCGTTCCGGTTAAGCAGTATACCGACCAGTACTGTGAGCAATAATTGTGTCTGCGACGTCAACTTGCCTTCCCTCCCCTCACTAAGACGCTCTACGGCAGATGCCTTACGCCGTGACCGCCTCGGCCGCCTTCTTATGCTCAGCCATGAAGTCCTTCTTGTACTCGTTGATCGCGTCCTTCAAGCGGTTGCGCAGGTCGTCATCCAGCGCCTTCTTGGTGCTGATGTCGGTCAGGATATCCGGGTGCGCCGAGTCGAGGAACGGGTAGTA
>CAXTRU010000217.1:0-3479 GCA_964246665.1 uncultured Acidobacteriaceae bacterium | reverse complement strand
TCATCGAGCAGGCCCTGTGTTCCCGCAAACAGAATCGCCACCTGCTGCGCGGCACTCAGCGGTTGGAACTGCGGCTGCTTCAGCAGCTCGGTCAGTCGTGATCCGCGGTTTAGCTGTTGTTGCGTCACCTTATCCAGGTCCGAACCGAACTGCGCAAAGGCCGCGAGCTCGCGGTACTGCGCCAGATCCAGCTTCAGTGTCGATCCAACCTGTTTGGTCGCCTTGATGGCTGCGGCAAACCCGACACGCGACACCGACAAGCCTACGTTCACGGCCGGACGTACGCCCGAGTTGAACAGATCGGTTTCGAAGAAGATCTGACCATCGGTGATCGAGATCACGTTGGTCGGAATGTACGCCGAAACGTCGCCGGCCTGGGTCTCAATGATCGGCAAAGCCGTCAGCGAGCCGCCGCCGAGTTCCTTGGACATTTTGGACGAACGCTCCAGCAGCCGCGAGTGAAGGTAGAACACATCGCCGGGATACGCCTCGCGTCCTGGCGGACGGCGCAGCAGTAGTGAGATTTCGCGATAGCTGGCCGCGTGCTTGGAAAGATCGTCATAGATGATCAGCGCGTGCTTGCCGTTGTCGCGGAAGTACTCGCCCATGGCGGTGGCCGCAAAGGGGGCGAGATACTGCATCGGCGCCGGCTCTGAGGCCGTGGCCGCCACGACGATGGTGTAGGCCATCGCGCCGTAGCGCTCGAGGGTTTGCACCACGCCGGCCACGGACGATCGCTTCTGCCCGATCGCGCAATAGATGCAAATCAGGTCGTTCTTGGCGGAGTTGATGATCGTGTCAAGCGCCACGGCGGTCTTCCCGGTTTGGCGGTCGCCAATCAGCAACTCACGCTGTCCACGTCCGATCGGGATCATGGCATCGATCGCCTTGATGCCGGTGTACATTGGCTCGGTTACCGACTGCCGCGCGATGACGCCCGGCGCGATCCGCTCGATGGGCAGAGTTTGGTCGGTGTTGATCGGTCCCTTGTCGTCGATGGGCTGGCCGAGCGCATTGACCACGCGGCCAATCAGGGCATCGCCGACCGGCACCGACATGATCTTGCCGGTGCGCTTGACCTGCTGGCCTTCACGCAGCTCGGTGTAGTCGCCCAGCAGCACCGCGCCGACTTGGTCTTCATCCAGGTTCATGGCCAGGCCGGCCACGCCATGGGGAAACTCGATCAGCTCGCCCGCCATGACCTTGTCCAGCCCATGGACGCGCGCAATGCCGTCGCCCAGGGTGACGATCGTGCCGACTTCGTCCACCTGCACGCGCTCGTCGTAGTTTTCAATTTGCTGCCGGAGCAGCTCGGTAATCTCGTTTGCGCCAATCGTCGGCATCAGTGTCTTCTCTCTACGCTTGTTGCTTCATCGGTCCGTCATCGAGGACCTTGGTTGTTGTTCAAGGACTAGAAGTGCGAAACCCTACGCTACCGCGGCCACCATGCGCCGCTTCATCTGCTCCAGCTGCCCGCGAACCGATCCATCGTACACAGTGGAGCCCACCTTCACCACAGCACCACCCAGCAGCGTGGGATCTTCCCGGTACGTCGCCCGCACCTGCGCACTGCCGGCCAGCTTCGCCACACCGGCTTCCAGCGCGCGGCGACCGTTCTCGTCCAGCGGATGCGCGCTGGTGACCTCGGCATCCACCACACCGCTGTCCTTGTCGGCCAATTGCAGGTACGCCTGCACGATCTCGGGCAACTCGTGCAAACGTTCCTGGGCGGTGACCACGGCCACGAAGTTGCGTACCGTTCCGTTCATGCCGGTGCGACGAAAGATGGCGTCAATCACGCGCACCTTTTGGTCTTGCGGGATGGATGGATCGCCCAAGACTTCCCGCAGTTCCGGGCTTTCGGCGAAGGTGGCGAGGAAATCTTCGAGCTGCCGTTTCACCTCGTCGTGCGAGAGCTTCTGCTCCTGCACTACCTGCTCCAGCGCCCGTGCGTACCGCAGATCGACAGCAGCCATTAGTTCTGCGCTCCCTTGTCGCCTGCTAGATGCTGCGCAAAGCCCTGCACCAGCAGCCGGTCTGTTTCCGCGGTGATCACCAGGCGCTGTGCTGCGTGCTCAATGGCCAACTCCGCCGCCTGCCGCTGCAGATCGCGCCGTGCCGTTGCGGCTGCGGTTTGGATCTCTGCTTCAGCCGCTGCCAGGATCTTGGCCGTCTCTTCCTCGATGGTGGCCTTCATTCGCTGCTCGTCGCGCGCCGTATCGGCTTCCACCTGGCGGCGCATCGCGGCAATCTCGTCATCCAGCTTTGAGAGCCGGTTTTCCACGGCCTTCAGGCGTGCACCGGCCTCTTCGGTTGCCGTCCGCGCATCCACAAGGTGCCGCTGGATGGCCGAGCTCCGGTCGCGGAACGCCTTCGGCAAGATCTTCACCGCCAGGTATCCGACGCCGACCGCGAGCACGACAAAGTTCAACACCTCAAACGCGGTCGCGGCTTGATCGGTGTTCATGCCGAGCATGTGGCCCATCTTTTGGACCATGGCTGAGTGACGAAACTCTGCAGTCTCGTCCTTTTCCTGCTCCCGCTTTTCCGGCACGGCACTGATCGGTGTCGATTTTTCATCGACGCCCGGACCGGGCTGCTGCGGTCCCGCTTGCGCCTTCGCCAAGCTGGCGGGCAGCCAAAGGAGGGCGAGCAGAGCAAAGCTGAGGAGGCGCTTGCGTACGGTCCAGGACTTCATTGGCGCACCTCGGCTGTCCCAACACCCGCCGGCAGGATGGCGCGAACGATTCTCTGCCCCAGGTCTTCCGCCGCGCTTTCGATTTGCCGCCGTGCTGTTTCCACCGATGCCTCAATCTCGCTCTTGGCCGCGGCTACCCGCGTCTGCGCCTGCTCGCGGGCGGCGCTCATGGCGCGGTCCCGCTCGGCCTGGCGCTCTTTTAAGCGGCGCTCACGTTCCGCCAAAATCTCAGCACGCGCGGAGCGCAGCTTGTCTTCGTACACCGCGGTTTCCGCTTCGGCTGCCGCGATCGCGCCGCGTGCCTGCTCCACGGCCCCGGTCGTGCGGGCACGCCGCTCGGCCAGCGTGCGTTGCAGCGGCTGACGCACCAAAACGCTGTACGCGATCACAAGAAGGATGAACAGGATCATCGTCGGGACAGCGCCAACGATCAACGACCCTAATGAATGAAGTATGTCCATGAACTCACAGGTTTCAATGCGAGCTGACGCAACCGTGAAGGTGAGAAAGCTCACGCATCCGGGCGCTCACAAGTGGTAGGCAAACGCACAAATGTCTTTGTAGTTTGTAGCAAAGCGATCTAGGGGAAGTCAAAGGGGCTGTGCGTTGACCGCCCAGGCTGCCCGATATTCGAGCCTACGTGAACATCCTGCAAACACCGTTGCACCTCGCCATGCCCGAGAGTAAGCTAAAGGCACCACCTAAGACCCGTCCGGGTCGTACAGGCCGCGTGAACTGGGACCCCACCTCTGCTCCCATCTTCAGGCGGCCTGTATTGTGT
>CAXTRU010000216.1:6117-6348 GCA_964246665.1 uncultured Acidobacteriaceae bacterium | reverse complement strand
GGCTGGGGCGGCGGGGGGTCAACGGTCGCGCTACTCAAGGTCGGGCGCTGATCGTGCAATGGGATATGGTGCTCCGGGGCGTGCTGCAGCACCAGACCGCCCTCAAACGCGTCGGCTACCAGGGGGATGTCCGGCTCGGCGGGCGCGCCCGGAGGCGTGTTCAGGTGCAGAACCAGGCCGGTTGCGAAATCCGTAGAGACCACCAGCGGGGCGCCTTCGATCGGCAGCACC
>CAXTRU010000216.1:0-6030 GCA_964246665.1 uncultured Acidobacteriaceae bacterium | reverse complement strand
CGCGGGACGCAACGGCGGCTTTTGCGCGGCTTGCACACTAGGTAGCCCGATCACGAGGACGGACTTCGGATTGTGGAAAGAGGGCGGGGTGTTCAGCCGCAGGTTCAGCGCGTCGCCTTGGGGGAACGCAATGGCCGGGATGTATTGGTACTGTGCCGTATGCAGATTGCCCATGATGCGCACCAGATCCACGATGGCACCCACATAGGCCGAGTACAGGCCGGCCCCAGCGATGGCCGTGTAGCTGGCAGCCTGGATAAAGTCGGAGTTTGGCCCATTGGAAAGCGCACTCACGATGTTCTGCCCATGGCCGTCGTCGAGCAGAGTTTGCGTGCCCGTCTGGGTGAGGCAGGTGAACTGCAGGTCGACGGGACGTTTGAAGCAATCTGCGTTGGGCTTCAGGGCCAGGGTGCGGGACAGCAAGTCAGAGCGCCGCTGAAGCTCCGTGGAGTCGGACGGCGGCACCCGGCGGATATCGGCGAGGTAGCGTTCGATGCGGGCCTGCTCAAAACCCGCTTCGCTAAGATCCTGCGAGGCGCGAACAAAGATACCGGGACGTCCACGTACGGCTGACTTCAGCGTGGCGAAGTCGCCGCCCGTCTCAGGAGCCATGAACAGGACAGCCTGCTGCGCCTCAGGGGGCACGGTGAGGAAAAATCCCTCATCCCTGACCTCCTTCTTCCAGGTCTCGATGCGGAAGAACCAATTGTCGGGCGGCGGATTGGTGGTACCGCGCAGAAAGGCGCAGATCAGAAGGTACTTCACCGATTGGCTTTGCGGCAGGTCCGGATGGATCCAGAGCTTGTCTCCGGCCTGGAGATTCGGCACCGACGCAATCGGCAGGGTGGTGTCGCCGCGCGTCACGCGAACGTCGATCTTCGGACCAACGAGGTCGAAGCGCGCGTCGGCCGCCCATGCCGAGGAAAGGCATAGCGACACCAGAGCGACTAACAGCAGAACTCGAGTGCGAAGTGTCATGCCTACCCGTTTAGATGCCCGGTCCGATAGTTTGTTGCGCACTGCGGAAGGGCAGTGACGCGTCAACAACGCACCGAAGGCGAGGGCTGGAGGTTCTGATAGGGTGTGCCGCGAAGAGCCCTGCCATAGGAGGTGTCCCTCAAGTAGACGGGCAAACCGAGGCCGACGATATACGCCAAAGGTGGGACGGACCCGAAGCAGGGCCGGTGACCTAACGGACGCGCCGGCTCGGCCCGTCACTTTCCACAGAGCCGTCCCGAATGGAGATCACCCGATGCGCGAAATCGGCAATGTCGGGCTCGTGCGTGACAAGGACGATCGTGTTGCCGCGGGCCTGCAGTTCGTCGAAAAGCGCCATGATCTCCACGGAAGTCTTCGAATCCAGGTTGCCGGTCGGTTCATCGGCCAGGATGATGCTGGGGCTGTTGACCAGCGCACGGGCGATGGCAACACGCTGCCGCTGACCGCCGGAAAGCTCATTCGGCCGGTGGTTCATGCGCGATCCCAGGTTCACCGACTCGAGCACAAACTTGGCACGGGCCGTCCGTTCGGCCGAGGGTGTCCCGTTGTAGATCAGCGGCAGCTCGACATTGTGCAGTGCCGTGGCCCGTGCCAAAAGGTTGAACGTCTGAAAGACGAAGCCGATTTCCTTGTTGCGGATGCGAGCCAGTTCGTCGTCGTTCAGCTTGGACACATCATGGCCGTTCAGCCAATACTGACCAAGGCTGGGTGAATCGAGGCAGCCGATCAGGTTCATCAGCGTGGATTTACCCGAACCGGACGGGCCCATGATCGCCACATACTCGTTGTGGCGAATGCGGATGTCCACGCCGCGCAGGGCATGCACCTGCTGGTCGCCCATCTCGTAGGTCTTCCACAGATTGTTGGTGACGATAACGTCGCCCGGATGCGGCCCGTCGCCGTTCTTGCCTACGCGTTGCTGCAGCAGAGTCTCATCGAGAGGTGCGGTGGTGGCGGCCATGCGTTCTCCTGCGGTTCGGGACGCGCTGAGCGTCGGCCCGATCTCGCGTCGTCTAGCTCAGCTTAACTTGAACTGTCGGGCGTTGGGGTCGCTGCGGCGGTATCGTGCTTGACCGCGACACCGCTTTTGAGCGTACGCAGGATCTTGTAGCGCCCTGTGGCAATCTCGTCGCCATCCTTCAAGCCGTTGGTGACCTCAATGTCCGTCGTGCCCGAAATGCCGGTAGTCACCGGGGTGAAACGCACCCGCAGTGTGCTGCCGTCGTGCACCAAGACGTACACGCCTTCGGTGGTTTGCTGCTGGGTTGCCGCAGAAACTGCCGACCCGGACTCCGTGCCGTGATTCTTAAATAGCTGCGCCTCTACCACTGGGTCCCGCTCCACAAGGGCCTGGATCGGAACGGAAAGCACGTTGGCCTTGTGCGCCGTGGTGATCTTTGCGTTTACCGACAGACCCGGACGGAGCTCCTCCGGCGACTGGTCCAGCGTGACAACTACCTTGAAGTCCTTGGCTTCCTCGGTTCCGGTGGTGGACTGCGACGTGGCCACGCCCGTGGTGCGCAGAAGTGCCTGGTCGCCCACCTCGGTCACGTGGCCCTTGTACACCTTGCCCGGGAAAGCGTCGACGGTGACGTCCGCGGGCTGGCCCAGTTTCAGGTTCACGATGTCGGTCTCGTCGACCTTCACCTCGGCGGTGATCACGCTCATGTCCGCCAGGGTCATCAGTGTGGAGCCCTCGGCGTTCTGAATGCCGACGACGACCGTTTCGCCCTCGCGAACGGGCACATTCGTGACCAGCGCGTCATAGGGAGCGCGGCTCACCGTTTTGTCCAGGGTGTCGTAATTGGAGCGCTGGGTTGCCACGGCTTGGTTTACGTGTGCGCGCGCCGAGGCTGTCTGCGCTTGCGCTTGAGCGAGCGCGGCCTGACGCTGCGCCAGGGTCGCCACCGACATGTCATAGGCAGCCTTCTTGCTGTCGAAGTCCTGCTTGGCGATCAGCTTGTCATTGAAGAGCTGCTGTGCGCGGCCATAGTCGAGCTGCTTCTGCTCCAGGTCGGCCTTGCCGGCGTCCACATTCGCCTTTGCCGTATTCTCGGCGGCGATATAGGAGTTCACATCGGTCCGGCTGGAAGCGATGGTTGCTTGCTGCGCGGCGACGGTGGCCTCCGGCTGCACATTTTCCACCGTGGCCAGCACGCTGCCTCTCTTCACGTGATCACCTTCTTTGACATACAGGTGGGTGATCCGGCCGAAGGAGGTGGCGCCGACGTTTACGTAGGTTTTGGGCTTGATCTGCCCGGTGCCGCTGACCGTCGCGGTCAAGTCCGCATGGCTGACCTTGGCCGTTGTCACGGGGGTCACGTTGCCGCGGCTGTGCAGCACGGTACCGACGACGATCCCGACGGCGACCAGGAGTCCGAGAACAAGCAGGAGGGTCTTCTTTTTGCTCATGTGTGTGTGCGCGGCTGGACCTTCCCAGCGAAGGTAAAGACTGGAGCACCATACGGGAGTTTGGTCCCGCAGGTTCCCCGGTCTTTCAATTCGGACAGGGCGCCTAAGCACAGGATACCAAGGGGTTGCCTCGTCCTCAGAGAAAAGGTTGAGGATGCTCGTTTGTGCACCGTATACTGGGGGCGTTCTTCAGCAGGAGCTCGGCCCCATGCGCCTTCGTTTATTGTTTGCCTCGTCCGTTGCAGTGCTTAGTCTCGGTTTTGTCGGACCGCGGCTCCATGCCCAAGCCGGGCAGATGCCCGATCCTGGCACCGTGACCAAGGGCGCGCCCGTGGAGGAGCGTCCTGACCCGCTGAAGCGGCGGCTCAGTGATCACGAAGAAGCCCAGCGCCGTAAGTCGGTGCGCAACGAGCTCAGCCCCGAAGACAAGAAGTGGCTGAACGAGGACGTTCGGTGGATCATTACCGACGAGGAAGCCAGGGCGTTTAAGAATCTTTCCAACGAAGAAGAGCGCCAGCAATTCATCGAGATGTTCTGGCAGCGTCGCAACCCCAATCCGGACAGCCCGGAAAATGAGTTCCGCGACGAGCACTACGCGCGTATCGCCTACGCCAACGAGCACTTCGCCGCCGGCAAGCCCGGCTGGATGACCGATCGCGGCCACATCTATATCGCGTTCGGCAAGCCGGACAGCATCGATTCACACCCGTCCGGCGGCTCCTACGAGCGGCCCATGGAAGAGGGCGGCGGCAACACATCTACCTTCCCCTTTGAGGTCTGGCATTACCGCTACCTGGCCGGCGTCGGCGACAACATCGATATCGAGTTCGTTGACACCTGCATGTGCGGGGACTACCACGCCACCATCGACCGCTCTGAAAAAGATGCGCTGAAGCACACGCCCGGCGCGGGCCAAACCCTCTACGAGAGCATGGGTATGGCCAAGCAATCCGACCGTTTCACGGGCGGCTTGGAGCAGCTGGGACCGGGGCCGATGTCCTCCTCGCAGCAGAGCAAGCAATTCGATCGCTTGGACACCTTTGCCAAGTTGATGGCGCCGCCGCCGGTGAAATTTGCCGATCTTGACGAGTTTCTAACCTCAGGCAAGGTGCTCAGCGGACCGCCGTTCCTGTTCGACGTGCGCACCGACTACGTCAAGCTGACCAACGACACCGTTCTGGTGCCCGTAACGATGCAAATCCGCAACGGCGATGTGACCTACAAGAGCAAGGACGGCGACTCTTCCGGCGTCGTCAACATCCTGGCGCGGGTCAGCAACATCAATCACCATGTCGTTCAGACCTTTGAGGACACCGTGAAGGTGGAGACGCCGACCGACCTGCTGGATCGCACGAAGGTCAATAACTCCGTGTATTGGAAGGCCTTGGCCCTGGCTCCCGGACGGTACAAGCTGGAGATCGCCATCAAGGACGTCAACAATCCGGACCACGTCGGTACCTGGAAGCGCAGCGTCGATGTGCCGAAGTTTGATGACGATCGCCTCGGCCATTCGTCTCTTATTCTGGCTGACCACATGGAACGCGTACCGTCCAAGGACGTTGGAACCGGCAACTTCGTCATCGGCAACACCAAGGTGATCCCACGGGTGTCGGCCACGATCACGTCTCCCGTCGTCTTCCATCGCGCTCAGAATCTGAACTTCTGGATGCAGATTTACAACCTGGGTATCGGCGACAACAAGCGCAATGACGCCACCATCGAGTACCAGATCCTGGACTCAGCGACCAACAAGCAAGTGCTCGACTCCCAGGAGTCCGCATCGAAGCTGAATCCGAACGCGGATCAGCTTACCTTGGAGAAGACCATGCCCCTGGGCAGCCTGGAACCGGGCCGCTACCAGGTGGTGATTAAGGTAAACGACGGTGTGTCCAAGCAGGCGATCGCCGAAAGCGCGCCCTTCATTGTGGAGCAGTAAACGGGCAGGGTGTCCCAGCCCCCGATCACAAGGGCATCGCTCCTCACGGACAGCGCAGGTGAGAGTGACCCGGACCAGCCTCGATACGGGGCTTTTTGGAGAGCGGTCGACGCGCGAAAGAGGGTATCCGGCGCGGTGAAGCATCTGGTAGCAACGCTTGCTCTTTTGGTGCTCACATTGGGCACCATGTCCCCGTGTGCGTCCGTCGGCGCGATCCCTGCTGTGAGCGGTGTGGTCCGGGATGCGCAGGGAACACCGCAGATGGGCGCGCTTGTGGAGTTGCTGGGCCCTGACGCCTCCATCGTGGCGCGGGCCTTTACGGACGATCACGGACGCTATTTCCTGTATTCCGTCGTTCCCGGTAGCTACCAGTTGCGAGCCTCGGCAGCTTTTCTGGTGCCGGTTGTTCGGGCAAACCTTCGGGTTCGGGCAGGCATGCGCTCGGTCGCCGACCTGACCATGACGGCTCTTCTGCAAGCGGGCAACTGGCTGCCCGCCGAGCGCCGCACCAAGGGCGAGCCGACCGACGATTGGCAGTGGACCTTGCGTTCCACGGCGAACCGTCCTCTCCTTCGGCTAGCCGGCGGCCCGCAGTCAGGGGCTGGTGTCTCCGGTGCGGGCGTCTCCTCCAGTGCGGACCGGAGAACGCGGGTATTTTCTGAAGCGCACGTCCTACTTCTGGG
>CAXTRU010000215.1:0-6355 GCA_964246665.1 uncultured Acidobacteriaceae bacterium | reverse complement strand
GCAGTGGACACGGCGTGGCATCTGCATGCCATGGTGGCTGCGCCCGATGGTGAGGCCGTGATCCACGTGCTGCACAAGGCGCCTGTGGGTGTACAGCCCCTTGAGTTTGGCCAGGCAGTGGCAGAGTCGTTGCGTGAGCGTGGAGCGATGGAGCTGCTGAGCGGGACGCCGATCGAGGTGTAAGCTCTGCGGCATCGCACTTCAGGCTCTATTTGCAGAGCTCTTCCGGTTGCGGGTTGTAGGCGGGCTCTTCATACAGGGGCTGGTGGCCTGCGGAGATGGCGTCCACATGCGCGGCGCGGAAGAAGTCCTGCCAGAAGCGGCGGAAGTTGTCATACAAGCGGCCCGTGCCGGCGGCCATGCCATAGAAGTAGACGGTCGCGCCGTTGAGGCCGGGTGTGGCCTTGGCTGGGTCGATCTGCGCAACCAGGCGCTCCGGCGTGTTGTGGGCCCAGAAGCCGGGGTCCTCAAAGCGCGAGTGCGCGCCGAAGCTGTCGCTGTCTTCCAGCCCATCCGAGAGCACGACCAGTACGCCGCGACCCTTGCGCGGCTCCAGCAATTCGGACGCTTCTTTCATCCCATCCACCAGGTAGGTGTCATTGGAGAGACTCTTGCCGCGAAAGACGCGCAGGGCGTCGGCGGCGAACTGATCCCGCGCGCTGTTGAAGGCGCCGAGCTCGCTGCTGACACGGGTGAGGCAGGTCTTGTCGGCGCTGAGATCGCCCTTGAGCAGGAAATAACTGGCGTCCTTCGTGAGCGGGTGCACCATGGGCAGCGTCGCGGTCACGCGGGCCTCGGGGTCGCTGTACGTGTTGGCGCCGACGATCGGTTCGATGACCACGCGCGAGCCGGGTGTAAGCGACGGAAACACTGACTCGCGGAGATAGTGTGTGTAGCTGGCCGCTTTGCCCTCGTTGATGGAAGCGGACTTGTCGAGCAGGATGACGAAGGTCGTGGGCGCGGGAGCGGCGCTGCTCTTGCATGCCATCATTGGCAGCAGCACGCCGGCGAGGCCTGCAGCAGTGAAAGCGAGGCGCAACTTAGACACGATGGATGCTCCGTTGCCGCCCCAGCGCTTGACGGCGGTACTGGTCGGCGTACACGGCGATCACCTTCTGCAGGTTGATCCGCAGTACCGCTTCGAGGTGCGCGGGGAAGCCGTTCAGCCGTCCCTGCGTGCCCTCGCAGAAGGCGATCTCCCGTTGCAGTTTGCCGCGTTCCCGCTCACGCTGGGCGAGGCCATAGCGTGGACCGGAGTACTCGTCTTCGCCACTGCGAAAGATGCCCGTGAGCACCAGCCCCAGGCCGATGGCAAACAGCGCCCATTGCACCACCTGCCGCGTGTTGTCGCCGGGGATGCCGGTATTGGTCAGCGAACGCAGGAAGTTAACCCCGGCAAGGATGGCTGCCAGGCCCAGGCATGAAAAGATAATGATGCTCCAGTGACGCACGCGGTCGGTTGTGCCGGCTTCATGCGACAGCGGCAGCTGCCGGATGTGCGTGCCGACGATATCGGAAAGCCAGACGAGCACGCCCGCGGCAACCACCGCAATGGCCAGCTCAAAGCCGATGGACACCAGCCCCGAGGTGATCAGCGCGACGGCGGAAAAGCTGAACTCAAACACAAACATCAGGATGAAGAAGATCACCTTGGCGCGATAGTTGGTGCGCGGCACCTTGCTATGCATGCCCTCGCTTTGCGCGAGGATAGTGCGGATCTTGTCCTCCGTCGCGACGAGTTCGCGTCCGTGGCGTTCCTTGTCGGTCTGCAGGCTGCGCACCCAGTCGGCGATGCGGCGGTCGGCAGCGGTCTGGATGTCGGTGGCGCGCTGTTGCTGCTTCAGCACCCATTGCGACTCCTGCTCGAAGCCCTTGCCCGGCGTGTAGGCGCCGTAGATCTCCAGGCGGCCATCGGCACGGCCGTTGCGGCTGGCGGAGAATTTGTTCCATGGCGAGCCGAGTCGCCGCGCGGCGGCTGCGAACCTGTTGGTGTTGTACCGCTTGCGAAACATCCAGCTCCTTTGCCGCGTGCGTTGCTTCTATCTCCCGTGTGATGCCGGGCAGGGGAGAGCCGCGCTTGTTCAGACCCCTGGCTCGGACCAAATGCTGCGGCAGCAGAGGGCATATACGCAGGCCGGCCCCTCGGTGGTTCCGCGGTTGTCTCGCGGCTGCGAACGGATTTCGTCCATACAGCCAAATAGAAGCTTGCATCATCTATCAGGCAGAAATCGACGACCGCGGAGCCAGCCGTGAGCAAAGCACGAGCCCAACATGCAGGTGGTTTGTTCGACCGGCCGGGACGTTTGCTCACCGGGGCAGCCGTGGTGGTGCTGGCGCTGTGGCGCATGTTTACGGATAGCCCCAGCTGGCATGAACTCGCGGTGGGTGTGATCGCGACCACGCTGACCGTTTTGCTCTTCGCCAACATGCTGCGCACCGAGACGTTCAATCTGGAACTGCGCGCCCGTGATCTGGCGTTATGCTGGCGACTTCCCGCAGAGATCCTGAAGGATTGCTGGGTCGTCACCATGGTGCTGTTTAAAGATCTTTTCGGGATCGAGCGTGCCGATTCGTACTACCGAGATTGCGGCTTCAGGACGAGCCGGCGCGATCCTGTGTTGGGCGGAACACGTGGCCTGGCCGTCACCTACGCGACCATGTCACCCAACATGATTGTGATCGGTATCGACCCGGCGCAGAGCCTGATGCTGTTTCACCAAATAAAGCGCGACGATGTGTCCGCAATGACGCGAGCGCTTGGAGCGCAATCAGGAGCGCAGCAGTAATGGAGCCGGCGACCTTGTGGTTGTGGGCAGGTGCGGGTGTTTGTCTTTCGCTGCTGCCCTGCGCGTGGATGGCACTTCGCGGCAACGCGGAACGTCGGCTCGTAGGGCTGGAGATGACGAGCTTGGTGGTGATCTTCGCGCTGGTCATCTTCACCGTTTGGTCCGGGCGCATTCCGTTTATTGACCTGGCACTGACGATGGCGATTATGAGCTTCGGCGGTGGCCTCGTGTTTGCACGGTTTCTGGAGAAGCACCTGTGAGCGTGCACCTCATGGTTGAAGCGGCGCTGCTTGCTGTGGTGGTGTTTTCGTGCTGGTTGGGCACGCTGGGCATGGTGCGGATGCGCGAGCCGATGCAGTCATTGCACTACCTGTCATTGCCGGCATGTATTGGCTCGGTGGCGCTCGTAGCTGCCGTCTTCCTGCGCACGGGCAACAGTCAGGCGTCATGGAAGACGGTCTTGATCTGCCTTGTGCTGCTGGCGATCAACTCCGTGGTGACGCATGCGACGGCACGCGCCTTCCGCACACGCGAGCTTGGCCACTGGGAGCCGCGGCCCGGCGACGCTGTGGAGCGTTTGCCGCGGCGGACGGAGCACACCGCAGGATGATGGGCATCGGGGCGGCGTTGCTGCTGTTGCTGGCGGTGGCCGGTGCCCGCGTGGTCACCACGCGCGACACCACGGAGCAGGTCATTACGCTCGGTTTTTATGGCCTGGTCACGGCGCTGATGTTCTTCTTCTTCCAGGCGCCGGATGTGGCGCTCTCGCAGATCACCGTGGGGGCTGTGGCGCTACCGCTGATGATTATGCTGGCCATTTCGCGGATGCGCGTCCGTGATGCGCTGAAGAAGAAGGGGCAGGAGCATGACTGAGCGTGCGCGGAAACGCATGTTCGCCGTGAGCGGAACAGTGTTCTTCTGCCTCTTTAGTTATGCGGCGTGGAACATGCCCGAGTGGGGGCAGTATCGTGGGCCCTATGGCGACATGATCTCGCGGCTGGCCGTGTACGAGCGCCACACGACCGACACGGTGAATGCGATCAACTACGATTACCGCGGGTTCGACACGCTCGGTGAAGAGTTCATTCTGTTTACGGCCGTGGTCGGCGTCATGATGCTGCTGCGTCGCGAAGAGGGCACGCCCACACGGCCGATTGCAGCGACGGGCGCGCTGCAGGATAGGCCCCAGTTGGGCATTGCGGTCCGCGCGGTGAACCTTCCCGCGATGATCGTCACGGTCATCTTTGGCTTCTACATCGGCCTGCATGGGCAGCTGACGCCGGGCGGTGGATTTCAAGCGGGTGTCATACTGGCCAGCGCGCTGTTTTTGATCTACCTTGCGGAAAACACCGACGCCTTTCAGCGGCTCACCTCCCATGCCGCGGTGGAGATCATTGAGGCCGTGGGAGCGGGCGCCTACGCGCTGATCGGTTTGGCGCCGCTCTGCTTCGGGCTGCCATTGCTGACCAACGCGCTGCCCCTGGGCAAGACAGGGGATGTGTTCTCTTCCGGCACTGTTGCGCTGATCTCGGCAACAGTGGGCGTGGAGGTCACGGCAGCGTTTCTGTTAGTGATGTACACGTACCTGCAGGAGATCATTACAGGCGAGGTCCCGGAGAACTAGTCGATGATCCACGCCTTCCACCTTCTGCCCTACTTCGTTGCCGCCTGGCTGTTCTGCTGCGGCTTGTATGGGCTGAGTACCAGCCGGGATCTGGTGCATTCGGTGATGTGCCTTGCGATTCTGCAGAGCTCTACCTATGTATTGCTGCTGGCGATCGGCTTCCGCAAAGGCGGGGCAGCGCCCATCTTTGCGGATTGGCTTTCGCCCGGGCAGCTTACGGTGGATCCCGTGGTGCAGGCACTGATGTTGACCGATGTGGTGGTCGAAGCTGTGGTGGTGGCGCTGCTGCTGGCCATGGTGGTGAAGGCGCATGAGAAGGCAGGCAGCACCTCGCCGGATGACCTGCGCACGATGCGCGGTTGAGGATTTTGTTGCTCATGATCTCTGCAGCCCACGCCAACCCGCTTCCACCATTGCCTGTGGTTGTTCCGCTGTTGGGCGCGGCGCTGGTCTCCGCTTTGCGCAGTGTGTTGCCGCGACGCGCCATGGATGCGGCGGCCATCGTGATCGCCGCTGTTCACGTGACGATCTGCGCTCTGCTTTTGCGCCAAGCCAACGCGCACACCCTGGTGTACTGGTTCGGCAACTGGTTTCCGCGTGGGTCGGTGGTGTTGGGCATCGGCTTTGTGGTGGACCCGATTGCCGCTGCTTTGGCGCTGCTCGCCGGCGTGCTGTTTCTGCTCGCCTTTGTGTTCAGCTATCGCTTTGTCGATGCCGGGGCGAAGCACTCTCATCCGCTGATGCTGGTTTTTCTCGCGGCCATGAGCGGCTTTGTATTGACGGGCGATCTGTTTAACCTGTTCGTCTGGTTTGAGCTGATGAGCACAGCGGCCTTTGCGCTTTGCGGGCTCAAGACCAGCGAGCCCGCGCCGCTGCAAGGGTCTTTCAACTTCGCCGTTACAAACACCATTGCAGCGTTCCTTGGGCTCACAGGCATTGCGCTGTTGTACGCCATCACCGGTGCGCTCAACATGGCGCAAATTGGGCTGCAGTTGGTGAACTCGGCCGGCGGTCCGCGTCATGATCCGCTGGTGTTGTTTGCATTTGTTCTGCTGCTGTGCGGCTTCTTCATCAAGGGCGCCATTGTGCTGTTTCACCTGTGGCTGCCGGATGCGCATGCGGTTGCGCCGACCAGCGTGTGCGTGCTGTTCAGCGGGTTGATGGTGGAGTTAGGCTTGTACGCCGTGGCGCGCCTCCATACGGTGATTTTCGCGGCCAGCCTCGCGTCGCACGCCGTGGCGCTGCGTGGCATCCTGTCTGGCTTTGGCGCGGTAACGGTCGTTATCGGTGGCGTGATGTGCTACGCCGAGCATCACCTAAAACGGCTGCTCGCGTTTTCAACCATCTGCCATGCCGGCCTGATGCTCGCTACCTTTGCCATCCAGGGCGCAACGGCAGATGCCGCGTTCTTCACGTACGTCATCGGCCATGCGTTCATCAAGGCATCACTGTTCTTTTGCGCGGGCATCGTGTTGCACCGGTTGCGCTCGATGAGCGAGCAGTTACTTTGGCAACGGCGTCGCGTGCTGCGTTGGACAGGCGTGTTGTGGTTCCTCGGCGGGCTTGGCCTCGCGGGCGTTCCGCCGTTCGGCACATGGATGGGCGAAGCCATCGAGGATGCGGCGGCGAAACAGGTGCATTTCGGCGGTGTGTCGCTGCTGTTTATTCTCGGCGAAGCACTCACGGCGGCGGCCGTGTTTCGTGTGGGCCTCCATGTCTTTGCGGGTGTTGGCTCGGCGCCGCTGACCGACGAAGCTGCGTCCGTGGATGAGCTGCCTGAGACCGAAGATAAGAATCGCACCGTAAAGCCATACCACTTCCTGCCACCGCTGGTGTGCCTTGCGCTTGCGGCAGGGCTGTTCTTGTGGCTGCCGTTTGCGCCCTGGATGGCCGACGCGGTTTCGCGGTTCAGTAATCAGCCGGGCTACTGGCATGTGCTGTATAC
>CAXTRU010000214.1:0-6392 GCA_964246665.1 uncultured Acidobacteriaceae bacterium | reverse complement strand
ACATCTCCTGCTCCGCCTGCGACTTCTTCGAAAAGCTGTAGGCGATACCGAACAAGACAAACAAGAAGGCCTGCCACTTGGCAGGCCTTCTTGTTGCGCTGTCAGCAGCACGGGTCACAGAAACATCAAGGCAGAATGGGGAGGGAAGGGGTACCGGGGACCACATCGGCGATCAATTCATGGGCCAACTCAGGGTCGTCCGGGCTGACGCGCTCTACGCGCACCTGAGCCTTGCCGAGCAGACCGACACGCTGCGCGGCAGCATAGGACAGGTCCACAATGGTGTCGCTCTTGTACGGCCCGCGATCATTGACGCGGACGAAGATGGACCGCCGGTTGTGCAGGTTGGTCACGCGAAGCCAGCTACCTAGAGGAAGCGTCCGGTGGGCGCAGGTCAGAGCGTTCATGTCGAAGCGCTCACCTGTGGCCGTCTTGCGGCCTTGAAAATCGCGGCCGTACCAGGAGGCTTTGCCGATCTGAAACCAGTGATGGACTTGGACACCGGGTTGTGCTGCTGAGGAAGTCGCGGGGGGTGCCGCTGGGCTGGCGACAACGCTGGCGGACACTGCTAAAGCCAGAATCAAACCCGCCGGCTTTCGGCTTTTGGCAAATGACCCGCGGAGGTGACGCAGGCCTTCACGAACAAGTATCTTCACACCCAAATTGTCTCGTTTTGGGCAGCGTAAGTCAAAGATCTACAAAGACTTGTAAGTAGAACCCTGAGCTTGCCTGCAACCTTCGCGGTATGGTAGGCAAGAGAGGCAAACGTGGCGAATACCCGCAAAAGTTCGAAAAAACCGGACGGGTCGGAAGGCGCACCGGATGCACAGAGTTTTCCTGTGCCACTTTCGCGTGAAGCCGCAAACTGCACCGTTGCTTGGGCGGTGGCAGGCTTCGATCCTTCCAGCGGCGCTGGCGTCACCGCAGACCTGATGACCTTTGCGGCCCACGGTGTTTTCGGCTGCTCCGTCATCACAGCACTCACCGTTCAGTCGACCCGGGGCGTGTTCGGTTGTCAGCCGGTGGCCGCGGACTTGATCGATGCCACGCTGCACCACTTGGATGAAGACCTCCCCTTTGCGGGCATGAAGGTCGGCATGCTCGGCACGCCGGAGATCGCGCGAACCCTTGGACGATTTCTCGCGCACTTTCAATCCGCTGCCGGCGCTCGACGCGGCCCGGTCGTTTTGGATCCCGTGCTTCGCTCAAGCTCCGGCCGGGAACTCTATCCGCAAGCTGCCATCCCGATCCTGCATGGCGAACTGCTGCCGCACGTGGACTGGATCACCCCAAATTGGCCCGAGCTGGCGTTGCTGGCAGACCGACCCGTGACCGACCTCGACACAGCAGAAGAGGCCGCACGCTCCATTACCCAGCTCCACCCAAGGCTGCACATCGTGGCCACCGGCGGCGATCAGACCCAGCCAACGGATCTGCTCGTGGCCGCCGGTCAAAGCACGGAAACGTTTGGAGGCCGGCGCATCGACACGACCTCAACCCACGGCACCGGATGCGCTTTCTCGTCGGCTCTGCTATGCCAATTCATGGCAGGCGCAACGTCCGGCGACGCTGTTCGGCGCGCCAAGGCCTACGTGGAGGGTGCCCTGCGTACCGCACCCGGGCTGGGCAGCGGGCATGGGCCCATGGGTCTGCTTTGGCCCCTGCAGGCTGGCCCAAAGCAGCTGTGAGGCCGCTATTGCTAGTCTGATGACGTGAGCACTGCGTTGCGTTTAATCGTGAACGGCCGCGAGCGGGTCGTAGACAACATGAGCTCGCCGTCGCCGTTGGCCGGAGTCATGGAGCAGCTAAACCTGCGCGCCGACCGCGTCGCCGTGGAACTGAACGGAGAACTCGCGCCAAGGACGACCTGCTCGCACCACCAGGTGCACGAGGGCGACCGCCTGGAAATCGTGCACTTTGTCGGCGGGGGACGCCCTAACTCTTCCGCGCGGCGAGCAGCTGCGTAAGCAGCGCCTCCCAGCGGTCGCCATACTCGCGCCATCCACCCAACCGCTGCACCCGGCGCAGCGCTGCCATGCGCATCTGCTGTTGCAAAGCAGGGTCGTCTGCCAGACGCTGCATACGATCCGCAAGCGCATCGGGATCACGGATCGGAACGACGTACCCTTCAACGCCGTCTGTGAATAGATCCTCACCGCCGGTGTTGGTGGAACAGAGCACGGGGCATCCACAAGCCATTGCCTGCGCCTGCACCAGCGCAAGACCTTCTTCAAGGGAAGGTAAAACCAGCAGGTGACTTTGGCTCATCCGGTCAGCCAGCTCTGCCTGGGGTACCGAGCCCAAAAACTCCACGTGCTCGGTCGGCAGCTTGGCGAGCACGGGGCGAAGCTCCTCCTGAACGGCCCCGGCTAGACGAAGACGCTTCCTGGAGTGTCTTAAGGCAGCAAAGGCCTGCAGCAGGTAGGGAACGCCTTTACGGAGTCCAACCGCCCCAGCGAACAGTACATTAAACTCGTCAGGTGCAGGGCCTGCCGTGGGCGTGAACTGCTCCAGCCGGACCCCATAAGGGATCACATGGACCTTCTCCGCGGCAATACCCATGTCCACAAACGACCGCCGCGCCATCGAAGAAGGAACGGTAATCGCGTCTGCGGCTTCGTAGATGGCTTCCTCGCGGTGCGTATCCCGTGGGTCGGACACCGGGCGCGCCACACCCCAGCGCTGAAACTCTTCGGCAACAATCTGCTGCTGGTAGCGCTGGTGGGTGGAGCCGCGATCGCAGACAAAAAGTCCGCCATGCCGCTGCAGCAATTGCCCTGCGCTCAGGCTGGAACCCGAGATGCCGATCAGCACATCGGGCCGCTGTCCACGCCGCAATAGCTGACGCAAATGGCGCTCAGTCCACAGGTCGAAGCTCAGCGCGTTCCGGTAGCCAAGCTCATCCGCCAGCCACGGCAGGTCAAGCCCGCTGCGTCCCAGCAGGTACTCCGGCACATGCAGCCATGGGAAAGAACGCACCTTGTCTCGCGAAAGGCCTTCCCGTTGCAGCCGGCGCCATGGCCAGGTGGAGTAGATCGCCTGCAGATGGCCGCGCCGCTCAAACTCGCGCGCAAGTTCAAAGTGATGAAAGACCCCGAAGACGGTTTGAAGAACACGCATCGCACAACCGCCAGGTGCGGTCGGCTCGAGCATAGCAGAGCGCCGCGAGCGCAAAGCCCGGGTCTACCTCGCAGGCACGGGCGCGTACGCCGCTTGCCACACTCGCCTGGTTACCGGGTCCTGCACCCAGGCCACCACCGCAAGTGCTTCGCCCGCCATCGGGAAGTGTTTGCTCGCGAAGTGCACCGTGCCAAAACGATCGTTGTGCCGCTCAAAGTCACTCAGGTACGCCTCTTGTGCGCGGTCCAGATCCGCTGGACGGAAAACAAGGAGATCCCGTGACGAGCTGATAGCCAGTGACGCAGCTGCGGGCAGCTCACTGACAGCTTGCACGACCATGCGATGGAAGCGAACACCATTTTCACCGCTGTACCGGATGTCGGCCCGCACCAGCGCGACGTACAGTTTGGCCTGCGCCAGCTTGCGCGCCGACACATCGCCGGTCGTCTCTGCCGCCACTGCCGGCGGCACCGGAACCACGCCAAGCGTAGGGAGGGCCGTGATGCTTCCGTCCGCGCGGCGCTCCGCCGTCAGTTGCAGATGAAGCCCACTGGGCAGTTGCGCTTCGTCCTCTACCTGTTCAGCCAGGGCGACCACATTGTTTTCCGTATCAGCCCGGGAACCGCCTAGCAGGTCGGCGGGCTGGCCATCCAGAAAGGCCGCCGGTGTGTTTGCAACGCCATAAACCGCCGCTCGCGTAATCGCGTCGGGTGTGGTCAAAGGGTCAGGGCGAGGAATGTGCTCGTCAAAGGCGAGAATGACAAGGTCATGGCGGCTGTAGGAGTGAAGCAGGCTCTCCACCGCCAGATCCGGAGCCGCACAGGGGCCGCAGCCGCTGCCGGTAAACAGCTCAAGTAGCACCGTATGCCCACCGGAGGGCAACTGCCGAGGCGGCAGCGTGAACGCCGGTGGAAACAGACCTCGGTACACGTCGTCCACGCGCGTCTCCAGCGTTTGCTGGTCCCCGTGGTTCAGCTTGGCAAAGAGTTGCACTTCGCGGTCACGCCACGGCTCGGGCAGGCTGCCCAGGGCATCGGCGCGCTCCAGTGCCTGCAGGCCATTCGGCTTGTCGCCCTGCGCAACCGCCAGTCGCCCTCGCAGCAGATTGACCTCACCGGAGAGCGGCTGCAAGCGGTAAGTCTCGGCGAGCATCGCTGACGCGTGATCCAGGTGTCTTTCGCACAGGTCCACCGCAGCCACCGCTGACAGGAAGGACACGCGGTAGCCCAGGTACTCCGCACGCATCTGCCTGGGAGGCACCCTGGGCAGCTTGTACCGTGCCTGGGCAGCGAACATCGCGCGTCGGTAGCTCTCCTCGGTCAACAAGCGCAGGGCCTCATCAGCCCACAAACGCGCATCCGGCAGATCGGCGCCGCCGCTTCCCGCAGCGGCAAGCAGCCCGGCGAGCCGCGACTCTTCCACCCACCGCTCAAAGCCAACCGGCGTGGACGCCACCATCGCCGCAGCCAACGTATGGATCGCTGCGGTTTCTTGTGCAAAAGATACAAGGTACGTCTGCAACAACAGATCCCGTGCAGCGGACGATCGTGCGCCGGCAGGGAACTGCTCAAGGAAGCCTTGCAAGGAGGCACGACGCGCCTCAGGTTCTGTCTTCGCGCGAGCGGCCTCAAAGCTGGCCTCCTCCGAAAGCGCTTGTTGCGCGATGATGTCCTTGCTAGACACGCAGGCCGCCAGCACAAGCAGTGCAAAACAGCGCAGAAAACGGCAAGGGCCCGGCAAAGCATTCATATCTGATTGCTACACTACCCGAGTATGCTTTTGCAGCAGATTGTTGCGGCGCTGGATGAGGAGCTGAACCGGCTCTCTCAGCTCCGAAAGATCGTCTCCGGCCTTGCCGGGTCGTCGGTGGCACTTCTTGCTGGTCCGGCTCTGCCGATGGCGGATGAAGTCTCTAGCGAGAGAGACATCCAAGAGCCTCAAGCAGTTGCCGAAACGCCGGTGAAGCGGCTGCCCGCCCGCGAGCGCAGAACCCGCACGGTTCGCTCCAAAACGCAACCGGAACCGCGCGCCTTGACCTCGGCCATTCCCACAGCGCCTGTGGTGGTCACGGCCAAAGCAGTGGCGGAGCGGAACGCCACAGCACGCGTTCGGGCGGAAAAGCACGATCAGCCGGCACCCGCGCCCGGAACACTGGGATCCATGATCCGTGCGCTTCGCCTGGAAGCAAACACCTAGAAAAAGCTCTCACGCAGCAGCACGGCAACGGCGCACCTTCCGTCAGCACAGGCATATCGCCGCGCACGGGTCTGCCCCTTGGCCGATAATGCGGTGAGAGTACACCATGCTGAACCGACGATATCTCCCCCTTGTGGTCCTGTGGGCTGCGGTGTGCCTGGTCTACCTGAACTTCTTCGGCAACAGTTTCCATTTCGACGACTTCCATACCGTCACCGACAATCCAGCCGTTCGCACGCTCAGCAATCTGCCGCGCATCTTTCGCGACACCACCGCCTTCAGTGTTTTACCGGCCAACCAGACGTACAGGCCCATCGTCACGGCCTCACTCGCCCTGGACTACGCGCTAGGCCGCGGCTACACCCCGTTCTGGTTCCACCTGAGTACGCTGCTCTGGTTCCTGCTGCTGCTCTGGGTCATCTTTCTCTTTGCCGAGCAGATCTTCGATCGCACCCAAAGCTCGCCCGCAAACCAGTGGTGTGCCTGGGGGGTGGCGGCGTGGTTTGGGCTTCATCCGGCCATGGCGGAGACCGTCAACTACGTCATTCAGCGGGGCGATCTGTATTGCACGCTGGGATGCCTGGCCGCGCTGGTGCTGTTTGCACGCTATCCTGCGAAGCGTCGTTTCGGCCTGTACCTATTGCCGTTTGTGCTCGCGATGCTGTCCAAGCCGCCGGCCGCTGTGTTTCCGCTGCTTGTACTGTTTTACGTCTTCTTCTTTGAGGCGGAAGGGCAACTTGCGCCTGCTCGATGGCGAGCCAGTGCGATCGCTGCGCTGCCCGCCCTCGTGATCACAGCGGTGATGTTGTGGCTTCAATCGGCGATGACGCCCAAGAGCTACGCCCCAACGATCCTCTCAGCGTCCGCCTACCGCCTGGTCCAGCCATTCGTGTGGCTGCGCTACTGCGGCGCGCTGTTCTTGCCGCTCCACCTGAACGTCGACACCGATCTGCAACCGATCAGCCGCTTCAACAGCGAAGCCGCTGTGGGCCTGCTCTTCCTTGCGGGTCTGCTCGGAGTTTTGTTGTTCACCATGCGCCGGCAGCGGTGGTATCCCATCGCGTACGGGGTGTTGT
>CAXTRU010000213.1:0-6394 GCA_964246665.1 uncultured Acidobacteriaceae bacterium | reverse complement strand
CGCCACCGCGACCACAACCGCCACCACCACACTCACCTTCGACCGAACCACACAAGCCTCCGAACCCATCCAGAACCAGCCTACTCGCTCCAGCCCCCCACACCAGCACGAATCCGCGGCCGCGCGTCAACCGCCTGCGATGCGCACGATTCCAGGCTGACATGGTCGTAAGATGAGTCACCAGGAGATCGATGGCAAACGCAAGCCACATTCCAGTCGCCGAATACCTGAGCACCACCTACCGGCCCGACTGCGACTTCGTCGATGGCTTGCTCAAGCCAAGAAATGTAGGTGAGCAGCCGCACGCAAGCATTATGACAATCGTGGGTAGCATCTTCCACGAGCGTCGAGTTGCCTGGTACGTTCGCGCTCTGCTATCCCCTCGGGTACAGGTAACGCCCACCCGCTTCCGCATCCCGGATGTCTGCATCCTTCGCCGCTCCGATCCCAAAGACCCCATCATCACCACGCCACCGCTGCTCTGCATCGAGGTCCTCTCCAAGGACGACACGCTGAAAGATCTGCAAGAGCGCGTCAACGACTACAGCGCCATGGGTGTCGCGCATATTTGGGCGATCGATCCCCTGCTCCGCGTCGGCTACCTCGCCTCGCCACGTGGCTTCCTCCAGCCCGAAGACGGCATTCTCCGCATCCCGAACACACCGGTCTCGATCAAACTCGCGGAGATCTTTGCCGAGATGGACGACATGTAATCTCGCCACGCCAGTGGCCCTGCCCGTGCCGCAGCGTATGCGCAATCTCAGGCGAGCGCGTAGAACGCGGCGTGTCGGCTAGGCCACCTCTTCCACCAGCGAACTGCGCGTGACCAGGCGATGGGTCACGTAGTTGTAGGGCGGCACCGTTTGCCCTTTCACCAGCGCGAGGCCCAGTTGAATAAGGTTTGGGCCGTAGGTGCCGACCTCATGCGAAACCGATGCGATCAACGGTGAGGAGGGTTTGCGCATCTCGTCCAGCGCTTCCGGGATGCAGTCCTGCCCGACCACCGCGACGTGCTTCAGGCGGCGCAGCGTGCGTGCGGCGTCCACCGCGCCCAGCGCGCTGGTGTCGGTCGCCGCGGCGATCAGGATGCGGCGATCCTTGGGGTGCCGGTTTAGAAAATCAGTGATGAGCTTGCAACTGCGTTCACGCATGCCGCGGCCATCCATGCGCACAAAGGCTTCGACGGGGATGTCCGGCATGGCATGGCGCACGGCTTCCAACGCGCCGGAGACGCGGCTCTGCACCAGGGCGCCGGCCTCGGGGAGATCGAGCCCAAGCACCCAGTCAGGGTGGCCCTTCCAAGCCGTCAGCGCGAAGTGGGCGAGCACTTCGCCGGCCTCCACCCCGACGCGGTAGTTATCGACGCCGAAGTAGGTGGCATTGGGATGCGGGATGTCGATGGCGATCAGCGGGATGTTGGCGGCAGCCACCTTGTCACCGATGATGGGCGCCACTTGCTGCTCCACGTTGAATTCAATGATGAGATCGACGCGGCTCTTGATGAACTCTTCGGCGTTTTTGACGGCGGTACTTGCGTCGTAGCAGTTGTCGAGTTCGACCAGTTCCACGCCCGAAGCGCCTGCGGCATGGCGCAGGCTGCGCGTCACTTCTTCGGAGAAGGGCATATCCGCGCTTTGGCTGCCGAAGCCGAAGCGCAGCTTCTTGGGGCGCATCACGTGGCGGTAGGTGCCTTCGGAGGTTTGCGAGATGTAGCCGCGGTGCACAAAGGTTTTCAGCACGCGATACACGGTCGTCTTAGACACGCGTGTGCGGCGATGGATGACCTCCAGCGACATCGGCTGGCCTTCGGCTTGCAGCAGCTCCAGGATGTCGAGGGCCTTGGAAAGCACCGGGATGAGGTACAGCCGTTTTGAGCTTTTCATGCGCGTGCGCTTCTTTCGTCGACGCTGCTGTGGGTCATGGTCAGTGGTCGCATTTCAGTAGGGAAACGATCATCAGCAGAGTACCAGCGCGTCGGCCGAAGGGGATGGCTGTTACTTTTTCGGACGTTGCTTTGAAATGAGTGGGGGCAACTTGCGGCCCTGGATGGTACAAGATTTTATGATCCTCAGACCTTTGCTCTTGCTGACCTCTGTGGCTTTGTGTCTTGTGTCGCTGCCCTCGCAGGCACAGGAAGGGGACACAGCGAAGCACCCTGCCGCGCCGCAAACAGTGGCCCAGCGCACGGCCGGCATGCAGCACCAGGACGGCTTTGTGCCGCTGGATTGGGATGCAAGAACGGGCAAGCTGTACCTGGAGGTGCCGCGGGGCAACACGGAGCTGCTGTACACGGACTCGCTGCCCTATGGCACCGGCTCCAACGACCTGGGGCTGGATCGTGGGCAAACGGCACCGGCGCGGGTTGTGCGGTTTGAGCGCCAAGGCCCCAAGGTGCTGCTGGTGCAGAGCAATGAGCACCTGCGCAGCACGGCGACCGATCCCGCGGAAGCGCTGGTGACGCGGCAGAGCTTTCCGGAGAGCGTGTTGTGGGGCTTCAAGGTGGAAGCGGAGTCGCCCGATGGCGGCTTGCTGGTGGATGCGACAGACTTCTTTCTGCGCGATGTGCATGGGGTAAGCGAGGCGCTGGCCCGCACGCAGCAGGGCGCGTACAAGGTGGACGCCTCGCGGTCGGCAATCGCGATGGATGCTACCAAGGCCTTCCCTAAGAACACCGAGGTGGAGGCCATCCTGACCTTCACCACCGAGGGTGCGGCGCGCGGCCAGTATGTGCGCGATGTGACGCCTGATCCGCATGCGCTGACGGTGCGGGAGCGGCAAAGCTTTGTTGCGCTGCCGGAGCCGGGCTTTGCCCCGCGCCGTTACGATCCGCGTGCGGGCTACTTCGATCTCGCGTACCGCGACTACGCCGCGCCTTTGGGGGCTGATCTCGACCAGCGGCTGATTGAACGCCATCGCTTGGTCAAGAAGGATCCCAACTGCAAGACCGATTGCGAGCCTATGCAGCCCATTGTGTACTACGTGGATCGCGGCGCGCCGGAGCCGATTCGCAGTGCCCTGGTGGAAGGCGCGAGCTGGTGGAACCAGGCGTTTACCGCGGCGGGGTGGCACAACGCGTTCCAGGTGAAGGTGCTGCCCGAGGGCGCTGACCCGATGGATGTGCGCTACAACATCATCCAGTGGGTGCACCGGTACACGCGCGGCTGGAGCTACGGCGCGACGGTCACCGATCCGCGCACGGGTGAGATCCTGAAGGGCAACGTCACGCTGGGCAGCCTGCGCGGACGCCAGGATTACCTGATCGCCGAAGCGTTGCTGGCGCCGTACCAGGGACCGCATGCGAAGGGCTTCGCACCGGGTGCCAAGGACGATCCGATGCTGGGGATGGTGCTGGCCCGCATCCGCCAGCTGAGCGCGCATGAGACGGGCCACACGCTGGGCCTGGCACATAATTTTGCCGCATCGAGCTATAGCCAAAGCGCGAGTGTGATGGACTACCCGCATCCGCTGGTTGAGCTGAAGAACGGCGTGCCTGACCTGAGCCATGCGTACGCGGTCAACATCGGCGTGTGGGACAAGGTGACCATCGACTACGGCTACCGGCAGTTTGCGCCTTCGGTGAGCGGGAACGCGGAGACGGCGGCGTTGGACAGAATTTTGGCAGACGCGCAGAAGCGTGGCATCCCGTACATCACCGATCAGGATTCGCGGCCGCTTGGCTCCGCCCATCCGCACGCGCACCTGTGGGACAACGGCGCTGATCCTGCGGAAGAACTGCACCGTGTGCTTGCGGTGCGCGCGGCGGCGTTGCAGCGCTTTGGACCGGCGGCGATCAAAGAGCACACGCCGATGGCAGAGCTGGAAGAAACGCTGGTGCCGCTCTACCTATTCCATCGCTACCAGACCGAGGCCACGACGAAGGAGATCGGTGGCCTGCAGTATGAGTACAACCTGCGCGGCGACGGCCAGCCTGACCCTGCCATCCTGGACCCGGCGACGCAGCAAAAGGCGCTGGATGCCGTTCTGGAAACGTTGAAGCCGGAGACGTTGAGCCTGCCGGAGTCGCTGCTGGCCATCCTGCCGCCGCATCCACCGGGCTATTCGACGACGCAGGAGTCGTTCCCGTCGATGGCGGGTCTGGCATTCGATCCGATCGCCGCTGCGGAGTCGAGCGCGGACCTAACGCTGGCGTTGTTGTGCCATCCGGAGCGGGCGACACGGCTGGTGGAGTACCACGTGCGTATGCCTCAGCTGCTCGGTTTGAGCGATGTGCTTGAGGGTATCTCCAAGGCAACGGCCGAGCGTCCTGGGGGCGCGAACACGATTTCGTCCGAAACAGAACGTGCTGTGGAGTTTCGAGGGCTGGAGGCGATGTTGGCGTTGTCCATGAACACCGGAGCGTCCAGCCAGGCACGCGCGATTACGCGCAGCCACGTCGATGACCTGCTGACGAAGTGGACCACCGAACCGATGCCCACCGACGCTGCGGAGGCGATGCACCGGCGTGCCTTGGTTCAGCGCATTCGCGAGTATGAGCGCGAGCCGGAGAAGTTCGTTCCCGCGAAGCCGGTGGTGGCGCCCCCGGGCATGCCCATCGGCGACGAAGAGGTTTTCTAAAGGAACATCTGCTGGCGCTCAGCCCGCTGCGAAGGGCTGAGCGCCGAGGCTCACTTCGGCAGCTGTCCGGCGTCGCTGATGTAGGCCTTGGCGTCGAACTTCTTCGCCGCGCTAGCGCCGCTCATGTAGCGGCGTTTGCCGAAGATGGGGCGCTCCTGCCAGGGCCGGTCAAACTTGCCGAGCACGGCCCAGGCGATGGACGCATAGCCGTTGGGGTCGCGGCCGTCGAGGAAGTACTTGTCGTTGAGGTAGATCATCTGCTCCATCGCGGTGGGCGCGTCGGGCGTCCACTCGACGATCTTTTTGCCCCAGTACATGCGCAGGTAGTTGGGCATCCACGCATGGCGCACCATCTGCGTCTGCGCAGCATTCCAGAGGTCGTCATAGGTCTGCGCCGCTTCGAGCTGCGCGAGCGTGTACAGCGTATCGCGCTTGTCTTTGTCGTGCTTGGCGATGGTTTCGCGTGCCCAGTTGTCGACGCAGTTCACGTTGTCGTAGTCAGGCTGGTAGCGGACGAAATTGACCGACAGCTCGCGCCAGGTGATCACTTCATTAAAGTAGCTATCGCGCGCTTCGGCGAGCTTTGGGTTTCGCTCCACAGCAGCGTTGACGGCATTGGCGATGGTCAGCGGGCCGATGTGGCCGAAGTGCAGGTAGGGCGACAGGCGGCTCGTAGCGTCTCGCTCCGGGTGCTTGCGGTCGTCGGCGTAGCTGATCAGTTTTTGCTCGGTGAAGACGTTGAGCCGTCGCCACGCTTCCTTGCGACCGCCGGTCCAGTAGTCCACCGGGCCCACGCTGCGGTCCAGGTCGGGCCAGTTCGCGGTCATGTCCTTGTGCGGATCGTCGACGAAGAGCCCGCGTGGTTTGTGCCAGGGCGTGGTGGCTTTTGGGTTGGTGAACGGCTTCACAAACTCCGGCATGAGCTTGCGGATGCGCGGCCGCGCGATGGCACCGGAGTACTGCGCTTTTTCGAGTAGCTTGGAAGGCACAATGACGTCGGCATCCACGGTCCAGAACGGCACGGTGAGCCGCTCCGCGCGGTCGAGCCGCCATTGTTCCGGCGCGCGCATCGGGTTCTCGTCACCGATGACCATGGCCGCGTCAACGTCATGGAAGAAGCGCTCGTGATCCTCATTGGGCGAGTTACGCAGCACAAAGCCGACGTTGCGTTCCGCGCAATCCTCTGCCACGTCGCGCAAGCCCTGATTCAGAAACACGTAGTGGCGCAAATAGGACGAGCGGAAGTAGTTCAGCCCAGCGAAGTACGCCACAACGGGCAGGTTGAGCGCGTTGCCAAGCTCGACGGCTTTGTCCAACGCGTGGTTATCCAGCCCGCGTTCCGCGCGCTGCATCCAGTACACGATGCACTTGCCCTTTGGGTTCGGTGCACCCGCACGCCGCACGGTCACGCGCTTGTCCTGGGCGAGCTGGCGGACTTGAGCGGGCACGGCCTGGTCCGCCTGCAGCTGTTCCGCGAGCTCGGCGTAATGGCGGTCCTTTTGTTGTGTCTGTGTCGGTTCCGCGGGCGCGGCTATGGATGTGCTCACCCGAACTTGGATGGAGCCTGCGTGCCGTGGGTCAACTGCCCGCATGTATGGCTTTGATCCCGCAAAAAGAAGGGGCGCTGAGGAGTACCCCAGCGCCCGCCGTTGATTCTGTCCTATGGGCTAGATCGAACTACGGTTAGCGATGACCACCACCGCCATGGAAGCCACCAAGGCCGCCGCCACCGAAGCTGTGGGCGCCGCCGGCAAAGGCGTGGCCGGCATAGCCGCCATGAACGGCACCGATGGAGCCGCCGCGATACACCCCGCCGCCC
>CAXTRU010000212.1:0-6394 GCA_964246665.1 uncultured Acidobacteriaceae bacterium | reverse complement strand
AGATCAAGGAGCAGGTCGACAAGGAAGTTGAGCTCTGCGACGGCGCTCCGTTCTATGTGCTCGGGCCCTTGGTCACAGACATTGCTCCGGGCTACGACCACATCACGTCGGCGATCGGCGCAGCGATGATCGGCTGGCATGGGGCGGCGATGCTTTGCTACGTGACGCCCAAGGAGCACCTCGGGCTGCCGAACGAGAAGGATGTCAAGGACGGCATTATCGCGTACAAGATCTCGGCGCATGCGGCAGATATAGCGCGCCACCGGCCGGGAGCGCGGGACCGGGATGATGCGATCAGCCATGCACGCTATACCTTCGACTGGGACAAGCAGTTCGCGTTGAGCCTGGACCCGGAGACGGCGCGTGGCATGCATGATGAGACCCTTCCCGATGACTACTACAAGGAAGCGGCGTTCTGCTCCATGTGCGGGCCGAAGTTCTGCTCGATGAACTGGTCCAGCAAGGTGGACAAGTTCAACGAAGAGGTCCACGGGTTGAAGAAGCCGGACCTGACGCAGCTTGTGACCGAGCAGATGGCCTTGCGAGGTTAGCCGGTTTACTCGGGTGCGTGATTGAGGTTGGAGGTCTGGGGGTGGTGGGGGTGCCCCCACCCTCTTCTTTTTGCAAAGTATTCAGGATAGAGACTTTAGCTCTGGACTTTGCAACGAAGGTGGGATGCAGTGTTGCCTGGCAATCACCCGTTGCTTCACCAGCGGGCGCGGGCGGGGGTCCACGGGCTTCCTGAGGCGGTTGCTCCGGTGAGCGCCGCGAAGCGCTTTTCTTCCCGGCGCTGCCGCCGGTGTTCCACGGTGGTGAGGTAGAACTCAAGTGCGAGGGGCGAGAGGATGACGAGGGCGACGCCGAGAACGAGGAAGAGCGAGTACATGGCTTGATCTCCGCGGGCTTTGGGACACCCCAGCGAGCAAGCTCGCCGGGGGCCGTTTTCGCCCGTGAGATCAATATCGGCAGTGAGGAGCAAAACTTCACTCCCCACTGCGCGGCGTACACCGGGGTAACTACCTCCCTTGGGGGACGGACGCCTTTTCGAGCACCTCTGCCGAGCGATTCAGCGCCACGGTCAAGGCCTCGAGTTGAGCCTGCGTTCTCGCGGAATCCTCAGCATCGATGCCCTCATTCACACCAGGGATGACCACGGCCGCGTAACCCGTGTACTCGCCCGGGGCGTAGATGGTGTGTTTGAACCACGGACGTTTCGGCAGCCCGGTGTCGTTCAGCAGAGCCCCTTCGGCGTCGCGTAATGCGACATTCAGGGCATTTAACTGGTCCGGAGCGGCTGTGGATCCCGGTGTGGAGAGCGCGGTCTGTGCGGAATAGATACGGTCGCCGGCGGCCTGGAAGCGGGCGGCAGCCTTCAGAGCGCTATCGAAGCTGGCACTGACCTTGGTGGAAGACGCCCGCTTCTGGGCCGCGGTGATGTAGCCGAGCACCTCGCGGGCATAGGCGCGGTAGTCGTAAGGCAGAACGTCGGTGTCGGCCATGTGCAGGATTTCGAGGCCGAAGACGCGGGCCATCTGCTGCTCATAGACGAAGGTGGGGTCGGCGTTGCGGATGAACCAGTTGTAGTTGTCGAAGACGGAGTGGTAGACGCCGTAGGGGCCGTCGGAGCCGACGTCGCTTGACGGAACACCGAGATGCTGGATGAAGGGCGTGAAATCAGAGCCTGAACCGAGATCGCCGACGCGGACCTCTGGGTTGTCCGTGGAGCTGGAGGTAGCCGCATGCGGGTCTTCGGCGGCGCTGCGATGGCTGCGACCCTGGTCAGCCTTCCACTGGTCGTAGACGGTGCCGCCTTTGGGGCTGGGGACCTCGCGGGTGACCTCCCGTATGAACGCTTTGAGGGAGGGCAAGGCGGAGGCGGTGAAGTTTGGGCCGGAAACGCCGACGTCCGTGTTGAAATACGCGACGGCATGCGCCAGATGGCTGGCGTGATCTTCGGCCCACTCGGTAGAACCCATCAAGCCTTCCTCTTCGGCGTCCCACGAGCAGATGACGATGCGGCGTTTGGGCTTCCATCCCTGCTTCAGGAGGTCGCCGAAGCCGTGCACGGCCTCGAGCATGGCCGCGGTGCCGCTATTGGGGTCGATAGCGCCGTACACCCAGGCATCCCGATGATTGCCGGCGACGACCCAGGCATCCTTGTCTTCCTTGCTGGCAGGATCCGGTTCAATGGTGCCGATGACATCCCAGATGGTGCGCAGCGCGTAGTCCTGCTTCAGGGCCATGTGGACCTTGACCGCGCCGGTGCCCCCGAGGTGGTAGGCGAAGGGAAGGCCGCCTTGCCAGGCGTGGGGCACGTTGGCGCCTTCAAGGGCCTCAAGCATGGGCGCAGCGTCTTGGTAGCTGAGCGGATTGACCGGGATGGACGGCTGGTTCATCTTGGCCGGGTCCGTGATGCGTTTCGAGTCGGGCAGGTCGGGCGTAGAAGCGATGCCGGGCGTTTCCGGGTCGCCGGGATAGAGCGGCAGAAACTGCACGGACCCGCGCTGCACGGCGGAATCCGGGCGCATGGGGCCGCGGGGGTACTTGTCACCGCGGTCGTACCCGTCATCGGCGGGATCAGAGAAGATGAGGACGCCGGCCGCGCCGCGCTGTTGCGCGATGTAGGCTTTGACCCCGCGGAAGTTCTGCCCGTAGCGGACCAATACGATCTTGCCTTTGACGTCGACGCCCAGCTTGGCAAGCTGGTTGAAGTCCTCCAGCGTGCCGTAGTTGGCGTACACGGCATCGGCAGTCACATCGCCGGAGGCTGAGGAGCCGTTGAAGGCTGTGAGGATGCGCGGGTCGTTTTGGAAGGGGTCGCCGCCATAGGCGTTGGGGTCGACGTGCTCCGGTGTGGGGCCGTCCATCAGCTTCTTGCCATGGGCGTCCAACGCGCTGATGTGAATGCTTGCGGGCTTGTTGAGCAGCACCTTGTAGGGCACGATCTGCGTTTCGAGGCCCGCGGCCTTGAACTTGCCGGCGACGTACTCGGCGGTGGCGTAATCCTCAGGTGAACTGGCCCAGTGGGGTGCCTTAGTGAGCTCTTTCAGGTGTTGGCCGGCGAGCTTGGCATCGGGCACGGCCATGAACGCGGCGTCCCACTTTGCCTGCTGCGCGAAGTCAGCGTAGCCGAACATCTGCTTCGGCGCGGTGGCGGTTTGGGCGGTGCTGACTTCGACTGCAAGCAACAAGACGGCGGATGCCGTCCGGAGACGAACCATGAGGAACCCTTTCCAAGAGCAAGATTGATTGAAGAGCAGGATACGTCAGGCGACAACGGGACCGACCGGCTGAGCGCAGAATTTGCAACGTGTAGCCGCGAGAGGGATGTCGCCGAGGCACTGCGGGCATGGGCGTGTGCTGGGTGGCGCGGCCTTGGGTGGGTTGAATTTCTTCAGGAGGTATTGGGTGGGGATGACGAGCCCGAAATACACCACCGACGCAATCAGCAGGAAGTTGATCACGGCGGTGATGAAGGTGCCGTACTTGATTTCGCCGCCGTTGACGTGGGCGACCAGATAGTCGAAGTTGGGTTTGCCGATGATGGCGCCGAGCAGCGGGTTAATGATGTTGGTCGTCAGCGAAGTGACGATGGCGGTGAACGCCGCGCCGATGATGACGGCGACGGCAAGGTCTATGACGTTGCCACGGAGGATGAAGTCGCGGAAACCTTTTAGCAAGGGCTTGCTCCTTGGTGTACTTCACTGATTGGCCGGGCCTGGTTTGCGCGAGTATATCGCAAGGAGAAACGGCGCAATGCGGGGCAGAGGCGCGGTATTTGCGCCCGTACTTGCAACGCCGGCGCGTGGTCGTCGTTCTTACATCGCAGAGGATGATGGATGACAACGAAGAAGAGCACCGGCAAGAAGGTTGCAGGCAAACGCGCTGCCTCTGCGAACGAAAAGGCGAACCCGCCCAAGGCGATGCCGAAAGCAGGCAAAGACCCGAAGGGCGGCTTGACCGCAAAGGGTCGCGAGTTCTTCGCCAAAAAGGAAGGCGCGCACCTGCGGCCCGGCGTGCAGGGACCGGCAGACACGCCCGAAAAGATGGTGCGCAAGGGGTCGTTTCTACGGCGGCACTTCGCACATCCGCGCGGGCCGGTGAAGGACGAAAAGGGGCAGCCGACGCGCCTGGCGTTGAGCGCCCATGCCTGGGGTGAGCCTGTGCCGCAAACGATGGCCGATACCAAGAAGCTGGCCGCGAAAGGGCACGAGTTGCTGGAGGAGTATCACCGGGCCAAGGGTGACAAGGCTGGGCCGAAGAGCGCGAAGAAGAGTGCGACCAAGAAGGGTGCGGCCAAGAAGAGTGCGGCCAAGAGTAGTTCGGCGAAGAAGACGACGGCTACAAAGAGGGCAGCGGGGCGAGCTGCAACCAGCACGAGCGGGGCTGCGCCGAAAGCGGCGAAAAAGGGAGCAGTGAAAACGACGGTGCGGAGGTCGGCAGCGCGTTAGGTAGCAGTCTCCGGCCATCCGTACTCTGTATCCTTTGTGGATGCGTCCAATGGATGTGCGTGTCCGTGTGTTGTCGTTTGGGCCCTGGCGTGACCGTGTGGCGCAGGGTGGTGAGTGGCGCGAGGTGCCTGCAGGGGGCGTTGTCGCGGACCTGTTGGAAAGCTTGCGAGCGGAAGGTCGTTTTGACGCGCAGGCATTGCGGTCGGCGGCGGTGGCCGTGAACCAGGAGTACGCACAACCGACGCAGGTGTTGGCCGATGGCGATGAGGTGGCCATTCTGCCACCGGTGAGTGGCGGCGCTGCGACGCACGTGGCGATCGTGCGGGAAATGATCGATACGGACGCCACTCTGCGTGAGATCAAGGCCGGTGGCGACGGCGCCGTGTGTGTGTTCGACGGGATCGTGCGGAACAACACGCGCGGACGACAGACGCTGCACCTGGACTACGAAGCCTACGAAGAGATGGCGCTGAAGCAGATGCATGCGTTGCGCACCGAGGCGATTGCAAAATACGATGTGCGCGAGGTCGCGATCGTGCACCGGCTTGGACGGCTGGTGGTAGGCGAAACGAGCGTGTTGATTGCAGTGGCGTCAGCGCATCGCGGGGCGGCGTTCGATGCATGCCGTTGGGTGATCGACACGCTGAAAAAGACGGTGCCGATCTGGAAGCATGAGCAGTTTGTCGATGGCGCGGTGTGGTCAGACGGTGAGCCGTTTCCCGAGGATCTGACGGGAGCTTCTTTGTGAAGCTGGCGTGGTGTGCGTCCGGTCTATTGTGTGCGTCTTTCACCAGTGCGTGGGCACAGCAGCCTGTGCCTGTGGAGCGCCGCGACCCGGCCGGCCAGCCCACGCAAACCATCACGGTGGAAAGCCGCCTGGTCAACGTTGCGTTGAACGTGGTGGATGAGAACGGTGCGCCGGTGGGCGGCTTGACGGTGGACGACTTCGAGCTGACCGAAGATAGCAAGCCGCAGAAGATCGCGGTGTTTGAGAAGGAGTCGTCGACGCCGCTGAGCATTGTGATCGCCATGGACGCGAGTGAGAGCGTGTTGAGCGATCGCGGCTTGGAGCGTGAGGCGGCGAAAAAATTCCTGCGCGGCCTGGTGCGGTCGCAGGACCGCGTGGACCTGATGGCGTTCTCCGATGCGGTGGATGAGATTGTGCCGTTCACCAATGATGTGCGTGCGGTGGAGAGCGGCATCGGGCGCATCCAGCGTGGCTCGTCGACGGCGCTGTATGACGCCATTTACCTGGCCAGCCAGCGCTTGGCGCAGGCGCCGCGTGTGCCCAGTGAACGGCGTGTCGTGGTGCTGATCACCGACGGCGAAAACACGACCTCGCACGGCAATTATGGCGCGGCGTTGGAGCAGGCGCAGCGAGCTGGGGCGATGCTCTACTCGTTGATCATCGTGCCGATCTCCGCCGATGCGGGACGCAACGAAGGTGGCGAACACGCGTTGATCCAGATGGCGCACGACACGGGTGGGAAGTATTACTACGTGGAAGACAAGCGCGATCTGCAGCCGGCGTTTGCGCATGTCAGCGAGGATCTGCGGACGCAGTACACGATCGGCTACTACGCGCCGCAGAAGGGCGCGGATGCGTCGGGGTTGCGGCAGATTGGGTTACAGTTGAAAAACCCGGCGTTGCGGGCGAAGTACACGTTGCGGTATCGGACGTCGTACTATGCGCGGCGGTAGGCTGGTGGCTAGTGGCTAGTGGCTAGTGGTCGGTGGTCAGTGGCTAGTGACTGGTGGTTAGTTTCTAGTCATTGTTTTGCTGGTGATCAGTGTTCTAGCACCAGCACCAACCACCAAGCACTAGCGACTAGCCAGCAAGCACTAGCCACTAGCCACCGAGCACCAGCCACCGAGCACTAGCCACCGAGCACTAGAGCCTGTTATGCACTTGCGAGGGAAACGAGTCTGCTGGTCATGAGGAT
>CAXTRU010000211.1:0-6406 GCA_964246665.1 uncultured Acidobacteriaceae bacterium | reverse complement strand
CGGAGCTACCCCGGCCGCCGTTGAGTTCCAGCGTGCTCGCGCCGGTGCCGCTGGGCATGCTGCTGTTCGGGACGCTGGGCAACATCATCGTCTTCGCCGAGGCACTCTACCTGCGGGCGCACAAGCAGGAAAAGTTCATGATCAACAGCATCCTGGGCGCGGTCTACATCGCCCCGGTCGCGTACTTTCTAGGCCGCTGGCAAAACCCCCACGGAGGTGCATGGGGCATCGCCGCAGCGTATGCTGTGGGAACGTTGGTGATTGGTCTCGGCTACGGTACGTTCACGTTCTTGCGCTGGCGGAGGATCTGGCATGCCGCCTGAGTTGCAGCTGCTGGAACGCGCCGGGGCCTGCGCCGAAGCGCCTGCCCAGGGGCTGGCCACACCGCTTCTGACCATCGCGATCCCCACCTTCAACCGTGCCGCCCAGCTGGCCGCTCTGCTGGCCGTGCTGGAGCCCCAGGTGGCCGGCAAGGCCGACGTGGAAGTCTTTGTTTCCGACAATGCCAGCAACGATCACACCACCACCGTGATCGCCGCCGCTGCGGAGCGCTTTCGCCGCGCCGGCGCACGGCTGCGCACGCACCGCCACGCTTCCAACATCGGCTCCGACGCGAACTTTGCCTTCTGTTTCGCCCAGGCGAGCGGCCACTTCTTCTGGATGTGCGGCGACGACGACCTGATCGTCCGCGACGCCGTGGACGATGTATTGGCCCTGCTGCGTACGCCCGGTGGTCAACCGGCCGAGCTGGACCTGATCTACGCCACCAGCTACGGCTACCGGCAGGACCCCGAGGCCGAGCGCACCGAGGATCCCCTGGGCCGCCGCGTGCACACCATCCGCAGTGCGCACACGTTTGCCCTGGTGGTGAACATCATGTTCACGTTCATCAGCGGCATCGTCGTTAACCGCGACCGGCTGCGAAAGCTGTCCAAAGAAGGACCGGAACAGTTCATCGGCACCAACCTCGTGCAGCTCTCGTGGAGCCTCCCCCTGCTGCTGGATCACCGCCGCTCCGCGGTGCTGTGGACCCGTCCCGTGGCGGCCCGGATCGGCAACGCGCATGGATACTCACTGGGCCGCGTCTTTGGCAAGCAGCTGGCGGCGGTGGTTGAGCGCCTACTGCCCGGCCGCGCGGACCTTTCCGGCCCCATCCTCAACGTGGCGCTGCGCCGCTGGCTGCCGTCCGTTGCGGTCGAGTTTCGGTCCAAAGCCACGGACCGCCTGCGCCTCGAAGAAGCGCACCAGGAGCTGCGCGCCGCATACGGCCACAACCCCAGGTACTGGCTGTTCACCTACCCCGCCCTGAAGCTGCCGCTACCTGCGGCCAAGCTGTACACCCGCGCTTCGGCCGCGGCCAGCAAACTGATGTACATGGCCCAGGTGCCCGGTTTCTGGCGCAAGCAAAGCTGATGGGAACTGCACCCGGCTACCGGCGAGGCGCGGCTTGGATTGTGAAAAGAAGCGGTGCGGGAAGGCTCATCGTTTCCGATAAGCGAAAGCCCATGATCTTACCCACCACAGTGAGAACACCAGTTCCGGCAACGACCCCAGCCGCTTCTGGGTGGCCGCGCAGAACCAGAAGCGCAAAGATTCCGATCACCCATAGGAACGAAGCAGTTCCGCAGATCATCGACAGCATCGCCTAGCTGTGTTCACGGCGGTTCGCTTGATCGAGTGCACTAACCACAATTAGTGTCTGTTCATCCGACAAACGAGCCAACTGGAATGGAGCGGGCAAAAGACCTGGCACTTACAAACGTTCCCTGGCTTGACCCACCTTCTCGCGTTGCCCCGCAACCCCGGTTCCCTCGGTCCAGCACTCCCCATCACGAACTCGTCCTACAACAACTTCTTCCACGACCCGGCCAACCTTGCCGACCATGGACTCTTCGCCGCTCGCAACAGCTTGGAATCCAGCTTCCTAAGTAACTGGATCATTTCCCGAGTTCATGATGGTAGGCTCCTGCGGCTCAGCCTCAAAAGGCTCGGTGGGACTACCCGGGACGCGCGGGCGCAAGAACAAGCCGATTGGACCGAATCCATCGAAGAAGCTTTCGGCGATAATGGTGCCCACTTTCATAAGCGTCAATTTTAATCCCGACTCGGTATAAGCTGCCAGAACTGGAATTTTCGCCTCGGGATGATCGCTTTCACCGGAGTGACGATGCCTGCTCATAGAGCCTGGTAAAGCCGAGCGGGTCCAGCGCCCTATTCCTGTGGTATCCTACAAACGTACTCAACTGAGTACAGCGCGCCGCGAGCAGACCGGGCACCCTCTTTCGTTTTCTTAAGAGGCATCCGCAATCTGGCCAGAGACCGCAGCGTCGACTACCGCCCACCGGGCGAGCCGCACCGAGTGTTCCACGCGGCCCCGCACGTTGGTTGCTCTGGCTTTGAGGCGATCCAAACGGGATCAGCTTCGCCGTGCAGCAGCAGTGCCTGTTCCTTCTGTAAATGACTGGACCCTCCGCAGTGCTGAACCCCAGGATCTCGCGACCGCACCCCGGCGACTGTACCGCCGTGCGCGTCCATGCGAGACTCCGCCCCTACCGCGATTACCAAAAGGAATCCTTTGACCAACCTTTCTTCCGTTACCGACGCCCCTAAGCAGCAGCACAGCAACAACAAAGGGCAGAAGCACAGCAAACAGCAAAACAACCGTCCGTCGAAGCCCGCGCCCCGGCAGCCCGCTCCGGACACCTCCAAGCTCACGCTGGAATCCATTCTGAATCCGGAGCCGCTCGCGCCCGCTCGTCACATCACGCAGGACGAGGCGTCCACGCTCCACTTCAACGACTTTGCCATCTCCCCCGAGCTGAAGCAGCGCCTCAGCGCTGCCGGCTTCGTGACGCCCACGCCTGTGCAGGCAGGCGCCATCCCGCCCGCGCTGGAAGGCGATGACATCCTGGCTACCGCGTCCACGGGCACGGGCAAAACGCTCAGCTTCCTGATCCCCATGATCGAACGGCTGGACGAGATCTCCGACCCCTCCGTACGCGGGAAGAAGAACCCCGTCCTTGCTCTGATCCTGCTGCCCACGCGCGAGCTCGCGATGCAGGTGCTCGAGGCCTACTTCAAGCTCAACCCGCAGATGAAGCAGGATGCCGTGCTCGTCTGTGGTGGCCTCAGCGAAGGCCCGCAGCTCGACGCTTTGCAGCGCGGCCCCCGCGTTGTTGTCGCCACCCCCGGCCGGCTTGAGGACTACCTCGATCGCCGCCAGGTCAAGCTCGGCGACGTCGATATGCTCGTCCTCGACGAGGTGGATCGCATGCTGGACATGGGCTTTCTGCCCGCTATCCGGCGCATCGTCGGCGCGCTCCCCAAGGACCGCCAGACCATGTGCTACTCGGCCACGCTGGACGCCAACATCCGCAACATTGTTCGCGACTACGTGACCAACCCCGTCCGCGTCGAGATCGGCCAAACCTCCAAGCCGTCCGACCGCGTTACGCTGCGCGTCATCACGCTGATGCAGGACCAAAAGCTGTCGCAGCTCGACCGCATGCTGGTGGAGGAAGAAGGCAGCTATCTCGTCTTCTGCCGCACCAAGCATGGTGCCGACCGCATCGGAAAGAAGCTCGATAAGCTCGGCCACAAGACTGAGGTCATCCATGGTGACCGTTCGCAGTCGCAGCGCACGGGCGCGCTGAAGCGCTTTGCCGACAGCAAGTCGCGCATCCTCGTCGCCACCGACGTTGCCGCGCGCGGTATCGACATCTCCCACATCGCGCACGTAGTCAACTACGACCTGCCGAACGCCTCGGACGACTTCGTCCATCGCATCGGCCGTACAGGACGTGCGGGTGCCAAGGGCATTGCCACCACCTTCGTCACGCCGCTCGAAAAGCGCGACGCCAAGAAGCTCGAGAAGGAGCTCAAGATCCAGTTCGAGTGGCGCGAAGCCGACAAGGACCTCGCTAAGGAAGAGCGCAACACGCCGATCGACCTGGCCAAGCAACCGGTCAACGACATCGACGGTCTGCTCGCCCTGGAAACCCGCTCGTGGAAGAACAACTCCGGCGACAGCGCGGACCAGCCGCAGGGGAACGATTCCTATGCCAGCCATGGCCGCCAGCACAGCGGCCGTCGGGCTGGCTCGGGTCGTCCTGGCGGCAACGCCGGTCGGCGCAGCAGCGGGTCGAGCAGCAACCGTCGTCGCCGCAGCTAGTTGGTACACTTGGGCCGTGCTGACGAGCCAAGAGCTCCAGGGACTTGCCTTCCTCCGCCTTAAGGAAGCAGAAGCTCTACACGCCGCCGGTCTGTATGACGGCTGCGTGTACCTTTGCGGCTATGTGGTGGAGCTCGCGCTCAAGGCGATTGTTTGTCGCACTCTTGATGTCGGTTCTTATCCTGAGGACCGCCTGGTCAAGGGCCTGTTTAAGACCCATGATTTCGATACGCTGATCCTACTTGCAGGTATGCGCACAAAGCTGGATGCGGCGCGGCAGGCAGACCCTTCCCTAAATACGAGTTGGAATCTCGTGTCGGGTTGGAGTCCGGATAAACGCTACCTGATCGCCCAAGGCGAACAGGACGCGTCGGAGTTTCTAGACGCGATACGATCGCCGCAGGACGGAGTGTTCACATGGCTACGACAACGGTGGTGACGAGCAGTTTGTTCAACAAGGTCGGTGAAGCTCTCAAGCAGATGCAACAAGACGATCGAATTGGGGAGTTGTCGCTCGCGATGTTGGTTGCCTCCTCGGCCGCTGAGGACAAGTGGACGTTGGTCTTGGCTTCCAAAGCTTTGGACCAGCTTGGTCTGCGGGACGGAACCGACCTGATTCTTCAAGAAAAGAAAAGGTTGCTAGGAGAGGACGAAGCAAAGATCGACACCGTCCGAATCCTGCGTACAAAGAGTCCGGCTGTTCGCGACTTCGGCAGCACCTTTGAGATCTACACTATCGGCACCTCGTATCAGGCACACGGGCTTCTGCCTCTCTATCTAGATCTGGACGAACCCATTCTTTTTGTTGCGAAAGCTGCATAGACACGCCCATGTTGATCACCTGCAAACACCTGTCTCCGATTGGAGCAACAGGTGTCATCGGCCACGCACCCTAACCTCCTGTACGAAACACCCGGGCCCAAGGGCACCGTGTCACCAACGGGAGCAACACATCATGAAAATGCAGAACATCGAGGACCTCCTCACCATCGGCATGAGCTACGTCCTTGACGCCGAAAACCAGCTCTCCGCCGAGGCCGGCAAGATGGCCGAAGCCGCTAACGACTCTGAAGTGAAAGACATCTTCGAGAAGAGCATCACGCAGGGCAAAAGGTATGCCGAGCGCGTGCAGTCCGCGTTTGGGAAGCTGGGCAAGCCCGTCGAGACCAAAGACAACCACATCACCAATGCCATGGTGAACGAGGTGGAAGGCATGATCGCCAACAGTGAAAAGGGCGCCGTGCGCGATGCCGCTTTGATTGTTGCGTTCAACCAGCAGCAGGCTTACCGGGTCGCCTCCTACGGCTCGCTGAGGACCTATGCCGAGCTGATCGGCAAAAGTGACGCGGTCAGCGAACTGCAGCAAAGCCTGGAAGAGGCGAAGGCCGGCGACGAGAAGCTCACCAACATCGCCGAAACCAAGATCAACAAGCAAGCAGCGCAACAGCCCGTCGCCGCCTAAGGCTCAAGCCTTTCGAGCGTGATGCAATAAGAGCCAGCCCTTCGGCTGGCTCTTATTGCGTTGACCACTGCATCGCATTGCTGTGCGCATCGACCTATGTAGACCCAGAAAGCCTTGTCCTCAGAAGGCGCAAAGGCGGACGCTCTTGCGCGCGATACGGAACAAAGCCGTTCCGCGGGCTACAAGATCCGCGACAACAACGATCCGGCCAAGCCGCCGAACTCGCCGCTTCCCGGGGAAGGCGGCGCTTGCTGTCCGCCGTTGGTCATGTGCGAAAGGATCATCGGCAAGGCTGCGGCCAGGGCGACCTTGGCCACCCCGGGCGACACGCCGGCACGCTGGGCGATGCTGTCGAGCATGCCACCGCCCAGGCCCTGCTGCACCTGCTCCGGCGTTGCCTGCTGCACCTGGCCGTTCTGCCAGTTGTCCACGTGCTGCCCCATGCCGTTATTGCGGAACATGTCCATGATGCCGCCCAGGCCACCCGGGTGCTCGTTGGCCTGCTGCAAGAAGCTGCCTGCCACCCGACCCTGCTCGCTGCCGTCCTGCGGAACCTGTAGTTGCCCGTTGTTGCCGCCCATGGCGCCGCCCGCCATGCCTTCAATTGTGTCCAAAATGCCCATGTGTCTTAGGCCTCCGCCCAACTAGGATGGCACTTCCAAGTCCCACGCCAACCTGCCCATCCAGATTTCGCCACAGGTCAGCCCTTTGGACGCAAGCCTCACCGCGACACACCCAGCACCCAGCACCAAGCACCAAGCACCGAGCACCAA
>CAXTRU010000210.1:6142-6431 GCA_964246665.1 uncultured Acidobacteriaceae bacterium | reverse complement strand
GGCGTTCCACTCGAAAACGACAACGTCGTCGCACTGATCTTGAAGGCCCCCAAGAGCAGCAGCGTCTTGAAGGCGCACTGAGCGTGCATGGCCTGGTCGAACGCGCCGTACCCGGCACCCATCACCTCGGGCAGGCCATGCACGCTCAGTTCGCCTTCAAGATGCTGCTGCTGTTGGCGGCCTTCAAGATCATTGCGACGACGTTGTCGTTTTCGAGTGGAACGCCCGGCGGCATGTTTGCGCCCACGCTGTTTATCGGGGCGATGTTGGGCGCGTCGGTGGGGTCCTA
>CAXTRU010000210.1:0-6131 GCA_964246665.1 uncultured Acidobacteriaceae bacterium | reverse complement strand
CCGGGGTCGATCGGGTCGTATGCGCTGGTGGGGATGGGTGTTCTGTTTGCGGCGTTTTTGCGTGTGCCGCTGACCTCGGTGTTCATGGTGCTTGAGGTGAGCGGAAACTACTCCATCGTTTTGCCGGTCATCCTGGCGAACACTGTGGCGTACCTGATTGCGCGCAGCCTGCAGCCGGTGCCCATCTTTGAGCTGTTTACGCACCAGGACGGCTTGTATCTGCCCTCGATGGAGGAAGCGCGCGAAGAAAGCGAACTGCGCTTTGAGGATGCGCTGCAGCCGCCCACCGTGCCTGTGGTGCAGGGCGATGACAGCCTGGCTGACGTGCAGAAGGCCCTGCAGCAGCACCAGGAATCGCTTGCCGGTTCAGCCATCCTGGTGCAGTGCGCAAGCGATGGATGGTACGCGGCCAAGGCGGGCGAGTTGCAGGCGATTTTTGCGAGCGCCGAGAACCTGCCGGCCGAGGCCGCGTCTCGAAGATTGCAGGATTTTCTGGGACGGGAGCGCACGCCGCTGTTATTCCCCGATCAAGCTTTATCGTTGGCTTTGCCGTACTTCCAGCGCTGGCCCTTGCTTCCGGTCTCGAACCGCGCGGTGCGTGGCACGTTGGAAGGCGTGGTGTCGCTGGATGCTGTGCTTGAGCGCTACCAACGACCGCGTACCTGAGGCGCGACGGTGTAGGGCTGAAGCGCTGCGAAGAGAAGTGAACAAAGACTATGAAATCAATTGAGCCAAGCATCCCTCGAAGGCGAGACCGCCTGTTCGATCATCCCTTCCTGCGGCGATACCTGCCGCTTGTGCATGAAGACTTAACGGCAATTTACTCGCGCGACATGCAGAAGTGGCTTGTGGTTGCGCCGCTGATTGGCGTGGTGACGGGGCTGGCCATTACGGGCATTGCCGTCATCATCCTGGGCAAGATGTGGCCGGCGTTGCTGTCGTTCTACCTGGGGCACCATTGGGCCATAGTGCCGGGGCTGGTGCTGGGTTCTGCACTGACGGGGCTGATTATGCAGTTGCTGACGCCGGACCCGAATGAGCACTCGACGGAAGAGGTGATCCGGTCGTACCACGAGCACGAAGGCGCGATCGACATGCGCCCGTTCTTCCCCAAGCTGCTGGCTGCGGTCACGACGGTGGGCTTTGGCGGCAGTGCAGCGCTGGAAGGGCCAAGCATCTATGGTGGAGCGGCGATTGGCTCATGGATGTGGACGCACCTGAAGCGGTTCCGGTTCAGTGAGCGCGACCGCCGCATCATGCTGATCTGTGGCGCCGCGGCGGGCATGTCGGCTGTGTTTCGCGCACCGCTGACGGGCATTGTGTTTGCGCTGGAGATGCCGTACCGGGATGACCTGGCGCATGAGGCGTTGGTGCCTTCGCTGATCGCGTCGGTGGTGGCGTTTGTGACGATGGGATCGTTTCTGGGAACCACACCGCTGTTCAATTTCGCTTCCGGTTTGCCGTACACGGGGCATGATTTGTACTGGAGCGCTTTGCTTGGCTTGCTGATTGGTTTGGCGGCTACGTTGTTCGTTGTGACATTTCGCAGGGCGCGTGTTTTCTTTGTGCGCTGGGCGGTGCCGCATTGGGTGAAGCTGGCGCTGGGCGGCCTGCTGACCGGGCTTTGCGGCGTGGTGTTTCTGCAGATCTACCCGGGCGTGCTGATGCCGATCGGGCCGAACTACGAGGCTGTGGGGTACGTGCTGACGAAGCACTACGCCACGTCGGAGTTGTTGTCCTTCAGCGTCTTCAAGCTCGCGGCGACGATCTTCACGTTGGGGTCAGGCGGCGTCAGTGCCATGTTTGTGCCGCTGTTTCTGACCGGTGGCGCGTTGGGGACGGCGTTTGCGCAGTCGGTGGTGCATAGCCCGGCGCTGGGCTTGTACGCTGCCGTCGGCATGGCGTCATTCATCTCGGCGGGCTACAAGACGCCGCTCGCGGCGGTGGTGTTTGTGGCCGAAGCCACGGGAGGGCACAGCTTCATCATCCCCGCGTTGATCGGCGCGGCGATTGCGTATGGCGTGTCGGGTGACGCGTCTGCGTCAGGGGATCAGCGGCTGGATGAGCGGGTGTCGCTTACCGAGCGAGCCGGCACGAAAGGCGTTCATGCGGCGTAAAGAGACTCCTTGCATCGTGTTTCGGTGCAAGAAGTCCTTAGGTCTTGTGCAGCTTTGGGAGACGCCTGCCGCTAGGCTTCGACCACGCCGAGCAGCTTGCTCATTTCGTCGTAGAGAAAGCCGCGGCCCGGCTTGTAGGGTTGCACCCATTTGCCGTCGAGAACAAACTGCGGGATGGCACGTTTGCCGGTGTTCGCGATGACCTCGTCCGCCGCGCCGGGGGTGTGCTCAATGTCGATCTCTTTGAAGGCGATGGCGTGCTTATTGAGAAAGCGTTTCGCCTCGCGGCAGTCACGGCACCAGTCCGCGGTGTAGACAAGAAGTTCCATTCGCATATTGTCTCCTGAATCGGGCCCGGAGTTTGTGTCGCGAGGGATCACTGTTCCTTGTAGTTTCTCATAAGCCCACCATCAATCACGTAAGTGGAGCCGGTGATGTAGGACGCCTCATCGGAAGCGAGAAAGGCCGTAAGCGCCGCCACCTCTTCGGAGGTACCCATGCGGCCGAGCGGGATGTTGTTGAGCAGCGGCTTGAGCTGTTCCGGGTTGTCGAGCAGCTTTTTATTGATGGGCGTGATGATGGCGCCGGGCGCGACGTTGTTGCAGGTAATGCCCAACGGGCCGAGCTCCATGGCGAGGTCGCGCATCAGCATGCGGATGCCGCCTTTGGCCGCGCAGTAGCTGGCGAAATGCGGAAACACCATGTCCTCGTGCACGGAGGAGATGTTGATGATCTTGCCGGGCTTCTTCGCGTCGCGGAGCCGGCGGACGAACTCCTGCGTGATGAAGAACGCGCCTTTGAGATTAAGATCGAGCACGGCGTCGTAGTCCTGCTCGGTGACGTCCCAAAAGTCGGCGCCTTTCTCAATGCCGGCGTTGTTGACGAGGATGTCGCAGCTACCGAGTTGGTCCCAGGCGGTGTCGATCAGCTTCTTGCCGTCAGCGGGCTTGGACACGTCGGCCTGTACGATGACGGACTTGCCGCCCCCCTTGGCCGCGATCTGTTTCTGCGTGTCTTCCGCGCCGTCAGGGTGCGAATGGTAGTCGATGACAATAGATGCCCCTTCACTGGCAAGACGCACGGCAATGGCCTGGCCGATGCCGGAAGAAGAACCTGTGACGACCGCGACCTTGCCTTCGAAACGACCTGCTGCCATGCCGGTGTTGCCTCCGCGACGCTCCATGCGTCCCGGCTAGTCTGATGCGGGTTCGGGCGCTGACGCGGCTGTGGATTGAGATTGAGCGAGGCGGCGCCGGCGAAAGAAGCCGGACAGCAGGACGCCGCATTCGTCGGCGAGAACGCCTTCGGTGACACTGACCTGGTGGTTTAAGGCGGGATGGTTGAGCACGCTGAGCACGGAGCCGCAGGCGCCCGCCTTGGGGTCGCGGGCGGCGTAGACCAGGCGCGCGGTGCGGGCATGGAGGATGGCCCCGGCGCACATTGCGCAGGGCTCCAACGTGCACACCAGCGTGCAGCCAAGCAGGCGGTAGTTGCCGAGCGCGCGTCCGGCTTCGCGAAGGGCGACGATTTCGGCGTGGGCGGTGGGATCGGACGAGCGCAGGACTTGGTTGTTGCCACGGCCGAGAACCTCGCCCGTGGGCCCGAGCACGATGGCGCCCACCGGGACCTCGCCAGCGGCTTCGGCCGCGTGGGCTTCGGCGATGGCGAGTCGCATCCACTGTTCTGGGAGAGCATCTGCGTCTGCGTCGGGGAGGCTGAGCGGCGATGTGCCCATGGGGCGAGTCTAGCCGAGGTCGCTGCCGGCTTCCTGCTCCAGAGCCGACAGGAAAGCGCGCAGTGTTTGCATGCGCGGCCCTGCGAGGGCACGGCTGGCAGGGAGGCGCAGGCGAGCTGGGAGCGTGTCGAGGGCGTGCGCCAGAGAGCGCTGGGCGTCGGTGAAGGTGCGGAATCGTGTGTCGCTGCCGAGTTTGGAGGCTGTACGGAGAATCGCGATGGCACCGAGTTGCTCGAGGATGTCTGCATCGCGAAGCAGCGTCGCTTCGGGACTGCGCGGCTCGTCATGGGGCTGGTGCTCGCGGATGCAGGCGAGTACGCGGGCGACTTTGCCGGCAGGAAAATCGAGGCTGGCGAGGAGGGCGGGGGCGCGCTCGCAGACGTAGGTGACGTGGTTCCAGTGCACCAGCGCCTCGGGGTCCTCAGGCCGGTGGCCGATGAAGACCCCGAGGTCATGGAGGAACGCTGCGGCGAAGACGACGTCGTCGTCGTAGACCAGCTCCGGCGTCCCGGCTGCGATTTGCTGTGTGAGCGCATACAGCCGGAGCTGGTGGCCGTACTTGTGCGGGGGATTGGCTTCGGCCTGGAGGAAGGCGGTTAGCCTCTGACGCCAGAGGCTGTCGTGATCGCTCAAGCGCCGCGCACCTGCGGCTTGGCTTCCGGGCCGAAGAAACGCTCGATCTGCCCGGCGAGCTCGCGGAGCTTGACGCGGCGGGTTTCGAGGCCGCGGTCGTCGAGGGCGAAGGCCTGGGCCCAGATGGCTTCGAGGACCGGGAGCAGGCGCTCTGTGGTGAGGTCGGCCGTGGACCAGGATTTGATTTGTTCGTAGAGATGCTCGGCCTCAATCTCGTACTCGTCGGCGGGGCCTCCGTCGGCGAGGAAGCCTTCTATGTCGGCGGTGGCGACGAGTTCTTCGAGGGAGTGGAGGTCGGGCGGTGGGGGCCAAGCCGTGGACATGAAGACACCTCGTTCAAAGCGAAGAGATCACTTCGCGGAAGTTCAGAGTGGGGGCGCCAAGCGAGCGCAGGTAGCCAGAAAGACGGAAGTCGTCAGTGATCACGAGGGTCTTCGGTGACGCCTTCTGTAAGGCTGCGTCGCTAAGTCCAAAGGGGTTAAAAGCAGGTTCCTGAACTATTTCAGCTGCTGGGTGAAAGATCTCGACGAGGCTCTGGATGTTTGTGGAGAAGTGCTCGGCCCATGAACTCTTTAGGTGCTCAGGGAGTGAGTTGGCGAGGTTACTCACCTCTGTGAGCAGATGAGGCGTTGTCACGATGGCTCGGAAGTGAGTGAGCAGGCCACTCAGGATATCGAACTCTTCTGCACTGAACTGTGCGGTGCGCTTGAACGTCGCGATGCGTTCACGTTGGAAAGTTCCGATCAAAAGGAGCAGAAGAAGGTTTGCGTCTAAGAGGACGCTTTTGCCCCTGTACTCCCGAAAGAGTTCGTCAGGTGTCATGCAGCGGCATTCTTGATAGAAATCAGCGAACCGCTTTGTGAATCGATCTCAACCTGCTTTGCGACACGGCGAGAGCGAAGAATAGCTGCTAGTCCGGTCGCTGGAGTATTCGGGTTTACGGTAGCAGTGAAGGTGAAGCGCCAGTTGGTTCCGTAGGGCGGCGTCTCTAGTTCCTCGAGTTGCCAGGTGTCATCGATGTCAGGCAAAAGCTCCGACAGGCTCTTCTTTGCAACTTCGACCCCTTCAGGAATTGTCATCGCATCCTCTCCGAATGCGATTATTCCATAGGCTCATGCGGGCTCTTGCTGGGTGAGGCAATGGAGCGCGCCGAGGCCCCAGATCATGTCGGTGCAGTGGATGCCGGTGACGGTGCGGTCGGGGAAGCAGTTGGCGAGAGTGTTGAGGGCGATGCGGTCGTTGGGGTCATTGAAGGTGGGGACCAGGACGAGCGAGTTCGCGATGTAAAAGTTGGCGTAGCTGGCCGGGAGGCGTTGGCCTTCGAAGAGGACGGGGGCCGGCATTGGCAGGGTGCGGATCTCGAAGGGTTGGCCGCGGCGGTTGCGGGCGGCGTGGAGGCGCTCGAGGTTCTCGGCGAGGGGGAGGTGGTTCTCGTCGGCGGTGTTGGGCTCGAGGGCGGGGAGGATGGTGTTCAGGGCGACGAAGCGAGTGATGTCGTCGACATGGCCGTGGGTGTCGTCGCCGGCGCAGCCGCGATTCAGCCAGAGGACCTGGTCGATGCCGAGGAAGTCGTGGAAGGCTTGCTCGAGCTGGGCCTTGCTGATGCCAGGGTTGCGCTGCTGGACGTCGCTGAGGAGGAACTCTTG
>CAXTRU010000209.1:0-6434 GCA_964246665.1 uncultured Acidobacteriaceae bacterium | reverse complement strand
TCGGACCAGAGCGGATGATTCAAGACATTGAACGCATCCACACGGATCTGAAGTCCGAGCCTCTCAACAACCTTAAAGTTCTTCGCCAGACTTGTGTCGAATTGCTGCACTCGCGGCAGTCGAATACCTGAGTACACCGTGTTTGTATTTTGTCCGTATTGGGGCACCGCTTCGAAATCCGCTCCGTGGCAGGTTACATCAGTTTGGTAGATGTTCAGTGTCTGTGGCAACCAGACGTTCGGGTTTGCTGTGCTTTCCACGTACTGCCGGACACAAGGCGCGACGAGACGAATGAAACCGGTTGTTTGCTCGATATGCGGACGCACGTAAGCACTCTGGATGTTGTTGTTGGACACACCCCATGGCGTGCCTGTTTCGTAGATGTAAAGACTGCTCAGTTCCAATACTCCAATCGCGGCTTCGACGACGCGCGGCGATTTTGCAAGGAAACTCCGTCCGCGACCAACAGGAAGAAGGTAAACACCGGATAAGGTGACGTGATTCGTGCGGTCCTGTCCATCAATATTGCGGGAAGGAATTTGGTAGGTTTCGTCAGCCCAGCCGCCGGCATCCATCAGCTTCGACCAGGTATACGTGCCATGTAACGTGAGCGAATGATTCCACCTGTGGAGAGCCGTGACTTGAAGTGCGTTGTACCACGTGTGGTAACGATTCTCTTGCCATTGCTCGACGCTTCCGAACTGGGGGTAGCGCTGCGTCAGAGTCAGGGCGTTGATGGTGGTGTTGACGTAGTCTCCCGAGCCCTGGAAGCCGTTGACTCCTACAAACGGATTGGGGACGTAGTTGTTGTTGCAGATCAACGGGTTTCCGCCAATCTGGGGATTGCAGGGAGCCATCGCTGCCGTGCTCTGGGGATCCAGATTGTTATGGCTGTCACCGTCGAAGAGCTGAGTCCCAACATAGGCGATATTAACTACGTCATTGGAACGGAACTGATGTTCGACACCTAAGGAGTAGTTCCAAAAGCTTGGAATCTTATAGTGCGGATTCACTGTCCATGGGCTTTGGCCCAATTGCTGCAGCATCCCAAGCGATGACCCTGAAGGCTGGATCACCATGGCATAAGGATTATTGATCTGGTTCTGCAGGTTCGGATACGTACTTCCTGGGCGTGTCGGATCGTTCGCTTGATAATTCGTCGTTGCGGAAAATCCAAACGACGGAGCATTGTTTTGAGGAGTCCGCATCGTTTCACCGAAACCTCCCCGCAAAACTGTTTTCGAGTTCACCGCAAAGGCGAATCCGAAGCGGGGCTGGAGATTTCCTTTGTCGAGAGCATAGGCCTGGCGAGGACTTCCACCTACGCCTGCGAATGTGACGCCCCCAAGGATTTGTGAGTAGCCGGGAACCTGAACGGACCCGTTGATCGGGTTCACCGCAGCCGTATTGAATGCCCCATCAGTCCGGTTATGCCGCTCGACTTCGGCCGGAAGGAAATCCCACCGGACACCCAAGTTCAACGTCAAACGCGGGTTCACCCGCCAGTCGTCCTGGAAGAACGGAGCCCAGTAGTGGGCAGACCAGAAAGTCTGCACATTAATCGTGTTGCTTCCCGAAGTGGGGTTCCCAAGAAGGAACGCCGCGACCGAATTGCCGCTTGCTGGGTCCCACGAGCCGCAGCTGCCGCAGTTGTACTGTGTCCAGGTACGATCAGTCCACCAGTTGTTGCCGCCCGCCACGTGATTATTGTCCGATTGCCAGAAACGCGCATCGAGACCACCGTGCATCGTGTGCTTGCCCTTTGTCCACGTTACCGATGGAAAGAGGGCAAGCGTATTGCTCTGGGTGGAAGCATTGCCGTTTGTGCCCAGCGAAGCAAACTCGCTGAGGTTTATGTAGGGGAACTCGGATTGAGCCGAACTGCCCATTGCCGAAATTTGTGAGGCACTGTAACCAAGCGTTGTTGGATCAAATGCTGGGCCGCCCGTGTTGCCGTCGATACGCGCTGCCACACTGGCTCGGAAGTCAAAGAGTAAGGTCGGTGTAAACGTATGGGTCTCTTCAAGCGTAAAGGTGTTTGATCGCTCGATGTGCGGCAACAAGCCGTTCGCTGCAGGGCCGGGAAGACCGTTGCCGTTGCGTATCTCCTCCCGCTCCCAATAGCCATAATGCAGACTAAAGCGATCCTTGGAAGAAAGGTTTTGGTCAAACTTGCCAAGTACGTTCCGGTACTTGTTTATAGCTGGAGTTGCAAGCGTGTAGTTGTTCTGAAAAGGGTTTGCGCTTGAAGGAGCCGTGTTTGGAGCAGGGTAGTAGGACAGGATTTTCTGCGCAAGAGGATTGATACGCGAAACGGGGATAATGTTGGCGGCCGAGGTCGGATTCAAGCTGTCGCTCGGCCCGAATGGGACTCTGATGTACTGCCCGGCAGCATTTTGGGAGATGTTCATCGGATCGTACAAAGTGATCGGAGAGAAGGTGCTGCCGTTCAGGTAAACCAGGTTGCTGAAATCACCTTTAAGCCACTGCGGACTTGGCACAGACGTCGTTGTTGTGTCGGGTGCGCTTTCATTCCAATTCTCATACTGGAGCGTAAAAAACGACTTATCCCGACCGTCATACAACTTCGGAACGAACACCGGGCCATCCAGCTCAGCGCCATACTGATCGAGCTTGTGTTTCAAGGTCGAGAACTGCGATACATCAGTTCCAGGTGTGGCCCGGGCAATATTCCAGTCGTTTTGCCATGTGTTGGCATCCAGCCATGTGCGCCGGGCGAACTCATATACGTCTCCGTGGAGCCTGTTGGTGCCGGATTTCAAGGTGACTTCTTCTACACCGCCGGCCAACAGCCCGTACTGCGCATCGTAGGGATTCGTGATGATTTTGAACTCTTGCACTGAGTCGACTGGGGGCACATAGGCAATCCTGTCCAGTCCAGTCTCGTTGATGCCCCCGGTCGCGTTGGAGACGCCGTCGAGCATCAGTTCCGTATTTCCATCTCCGCCCCCGTTCACGTTCAGTTGCTGCTGCGTGTCATCGAAGGGGCGCTGATAGCCGATGTACCCGTCCCAAGTAGCCCCTGCTACCAGTTCTGACAGCATGCCAGGGTCGCGTCCATTGAGGGGCAGCTCCGTTACTCGGGTGTTCTCGACTACTTCGCCCGAATCGGCTTTGGCGAAGTCAATCAAGGCATCACCCTGAACGGTAACCGTCTCCGAAGTCGCACCAAGCTTGAGCGCAAAATCCACCGTCGCCGTTTGACCAACCTCGAGATTGAGACCGGTCCGGACGGTTTTCTCAAAGCCCGGTGCAGATGCAGAGATCTGATACATGCCAGGCCTCAAGTAAGGAGCCGTATATTCTCCCGCACGAGTGGTTGTGGCCTTGGTATCGGTGTTGGTTTCAACGTTGTGGACGACGATACTCACCTTTGGAATGGAAGCGCCGGTTTGGTCCGTAACTCGGCCGGTGAATGCTTGTCCCCAGGCAGAAACGGAACAGAGCACAACGAGGAGGACGAAGGGCCATCGGGCAGCTCTCGTTTCCGTTTGCCTTGTGCGCGTCCGCTGTTGCCCCTGATTGCTTTGAATCGTCACTTCACGCCTCCTGCCTGGAAACCAAGCCTTCCTTCGCTGTTTCGCGCCGCCGCATGCCTTCATCCTGTTTCTCCGTCTTCGGCCGGACATGGTAGCGGTACCATGGCACGCCCTACATCTCCAGCTCGATCGTCCGTGCGGCTCTGGCCTTACACGGAACAGCTCTTAATTGCGGTACCGCCCCGATGCGGAGGTCTCTATCTCCATCACCCGCGAGGTGATCGTTCGCGAACAAATTGGTACCGCTACCATGAGTGGGCAGAATTCTGCTATGCACGGAACAGAACTGTCAAGCGGCTTTTTCAAACGCCGGCTCCGACCATGGCGCCGGTACCGGTCTGCCTAGGCTTTGGGTGCTGCCGCTCGCAGACTGCTTTGACCATTTCCATTGCAGCCGCAGGACTTGCGCCGAATCAGGCGCGTGGGCAGCTGCCACTTGCGGGCAGGTCCTTTGATCGTTTCCTGTTCCGCGGTCTGGGAGCGTTGCAGGCGGTCGAACAGTAGTTCCGCCGCAGCCCGGCCGAGGTCTTCGATCGGTTGCTGCACGACGGTTACGGAGGGCCGAAGTGTGGCGGCCAGTTCGAAGTCGTCGTAGCCGACCAGGGCGACCTCGTCCGGCACAGCGATGTTGCGCTCTTGCAGGGCCTCGTAGGTGTCGATCGTCGTCTTGTTTTTGAGCGTGAGCAGGGCCTGCGGTTTGTGTTTGGCGGCAAACAGCCGGTCAACAGCAGCGGCCGCGCTGGCATGATCGATGATTGACGTGATCGCCGACGGGACCAGGCCAGCTGCCTCCATGGCGAAACGGTACCCACGGAGACGTTCCCGGATGGTGTACAGCTCGTCCTCTCCGGTCAAGCAGACGATGCGCTTATAGCCGTGCTCGATGAGGTGGGCCGTCGCCATGCGCGCGCCGAGATAGTTTTCCGCCACCACAAAGGGGATCTGCGAGCGTCCGATGGGGCGATCGAGCGCCACAATCGGAATCTTTGTCCGCTCCAAAACCGCAAGGAGGTGCTTGCTATCCCGGCTCGCCGGCGCGACGATCAGGCCTTCGACGCGGTGCCGCAGCAGCTCTTCGACGCTGGCGGCTTCTTTCCGCACATCGTTCTGCGTCGTCGTCGCAATCAGCAAAGACTCATGGGCGCGGGCGACCGATTCCAGTGCTTCCGCGCAGCTCGCGAAAAAGGGATCGACGATGCTTGGGGTCACAAAGCCGATGATCTTGGTGCGGCCGCCCGACAACACCCTGGCCGCGTTATTCGGGACGTAGCCAACCGCCTCAATCACGGAACGGACGTGGGCCAAGGTCTCCGGATCGACGCGAAAGCCGCCATTGATGACGCGGGACACGGTGGTTGTGCCGACGCCAGCCTTTCGTGCAACGTCGCTTACCGTCGGGTGCCGTGTTTGGCTCTTCATGTCCTCAAAAACCGCAATGGTACATCCGCAGTTGTATCGTACCCTGTGCCGCGTGGGCTTCTGCTTCTATGTCTGCTTCGCCTGGCTGCACTCCCACACCATTTGCAAGCCCTCTTCCGCGGCCATGCTCCACGCCGCCAGCCGAGAGCCCTGCGTGCTCACACGCGCCGTGCCCTGCACTGCTTTGCGGTTCTCTTCCTCGTCCAGCTCCAGCCCCCATGGGCGCAAGCCCGCGCACACCGCCGCCCGCAGCCAGGGCGAATCTTCGCCGATGCCGCCGCCGAAGATTATGGCTTCGCAAGCCTCGCCCAGCGTCGCCAGATACCCGCCCACGGCGAGCCGCACGCGGTAGCTGAACATCTCCAGCGCAAGCTTCGCCCAGCGGTCGTCGCGCTCAACCAGCACACGCGTGTCCAAGGACCCGCCGGCGATGCCCAACAACCCTGACCGCTTCTCCAGTAGGTGCATGACCTCGTCCACATCGACAGCCATCTTCGCCATCAAGTACGGCACAATCGCCGGGTCCACACTGCCGCTACGCGAGCCCATCATCAGGCCTTCCAGCGGGGTCAGACCCATGGTGGTGTCCACGCTGCGCCCGTCGCGGATTGCACACGCCGAGCTTCCGCTTTCCAGGTGTAGCGTGACCAGCGTGCAGGCCTGCGGAGGCTTGCCGACCGCCGCCGCATACTGCTCCAGCAGGTACCGATGGCTCAGCCCGTGAAACCCGAACTTGCGCACACCGAAGCGATCCGCCGTTTCGCGCTCCATCGGGTAACGCCACGCAACTTCAGGGAGCGTTCGGTGAAAGGCCGTATCGAAGGCCACCATTTGCCGCACACCCGGCAGCTCCTGTTGCAAAACGTCCAGCACCTCGAGCGAGCTTCTGTTGTGCAGGGGCGCCAGTTCTTCGAGCGCGTGGATCGTGTCCCTGACTTCGGCGCTCGCCTCCACGGGCCCGTCAAACCGCCCTCCCCCGTGGACGACGCGCACGGCCACAAAGGCGAGCTCTTCAAGATGCGGCGCGATCGCCGCGGCTTCGCGCAACCAGCGGAGGGCAACACGCACGGCGGCCTGCATGTCGGCTGCCTCGCAGTCGCTCTTGTTGGCTACCGTGCGGCCTCGGTATATCGATAGGTGAGGCGCTTTGCCGATGTCATCGACCGCAGCATCGGCCAGTTTAGGCAGGTCGGCCGCTGATCTGGCTCCCTCGCAAAGCTCCACCAATTCAAATTTCAGCGAGTTGCTTCCGGGATTGAAGGCCAAGGCACACGGCATACCGCTGTGAGATGCCCCGAGCGCATCCCATCCATCAGCATCCAGTTCAGGCCCAGGTTTTTCACCACGGGCGCCAAAGGCACCTGCGTTAGTATGAGTGGTTGTGTCCACTGCCAGAAACCTGGCCGGCAGCCGCTTTCCCCGGCGGCTGAGCTGCCAAACTCTGCCAGGCGGCAC
>CAXTRU010000208.1:1455-6491 GCA_964246665.1 uncultured Acidobacteriaceae bacterium | reverse complement strand
ATACCTACTTTCTCCAGAAGGGTTCGCTCGCCAACCTGGTCTTTCCTGCGGGCAGCATCCTTCCGTACTTCAGCGATCAGATTGCCCACCCCAACTACGACAGCTACTGGCAGAGCCGCAATCTTGCGCCGCATATGCACGGCGTCAAAGCGGCCGTCTTGGCGGTTGGCGGCTGGTTCGATGCCGAAGATCTAGCGGGCCCTGTTAAGGTCTTCCACGCGATCGATAAGCTCAGCCCCATGGCTCCCGAAGACACGCTGATCGAGGGCCCCTGGGTGCACGGTGGCTGGTATCACTCCAAGGGGGACCACCTTGGGAACATCAGCTTCCAGCAGACCACCGCCATTACCTTTCGCGATCAAGTCGAAGCGCCCTTCTTCGATCACTATCTGAAAGACAAAGCCTGGACGCCGCTGCCCAAGGTCATGGCGTTCGAGACAGGCTCCGATACCTGGCACAACTACACTGCCTGGCCGCCACCCGCGGCGCAACCTCGCCTGCTCTACCTGCAGCCGAACCACGGCCTATCGTTTACCGTCCCCACAGCCATCGACAGCAGGGACAGTTACGTCTCCGACCCGACGAACCCTGTTCCCTACACCACGGATCGCAAGAGCGAGGACGTTCCACAAACGTATATGGACGAGGATCAACGCTTCGCTGCCAACCGTCCTGATGTCCTCGTGTACCAAACCGAGCCGCTGTCTGCGGATCTCACCGTCGCCGGCCCGATCAGCCCCAAGCTGCGCATCGCGTCCACGGGTACGGACTCCGACTTTGATGTAAAGCTGATCGATGTCTACCCTGCCGCCTATACCGGCTCGGAAAGCGTCACGCCCAAGGGTCAACCTGCCCCGGCAAGTGCACTCGACAACTACCAAATGCTGGTGCGTGGCGAGCCTTTCCGCGCCAAGTTTCGCAACTCCTTTGAGCACCCCGATCCGCTCTCGCCCGGCAAAGCAACCGAAGTAAACTTCACCATGCAGGACGTGAATCACACCTTCCGCAAGGGCCACCGCATCATGGTGCAGATCCAAAGCTCCTGGTTTCCGCTCACCGATCGCAATCCGCAGGTTTTTATGGACATCAACAAGGCCAAACCTGAAGACTTTAGGAAAGCCACGGAGACGGTCTTGCATCAGGCAGACGCACCCAGCGCCATCGAATTGCTGGTGCTGCCGAACTAGGCCCAGCACAGCTGTCTGAAGCTGCGGTATTTGAGCGATTCTGCTGGCGAAAGCGTTCGGCCTCAGCTACAGTGTCTTCGTTAACCAGGAGGCATCGATGGACCCGAATCAGCAGCAGCAACTTGCCGGCATGATGGCCGGGATGGGCGCCGCCATCCTGATCGTCTGGTTGGTCATGCTTGCGTTCTTTGTCTTTCTTTTCTGGCGCATCTTCGTAAAGGCCGGGATGTCAGGCGCGCTCGGCTTGATCGCCCTTGTGCCGGGCTTTGGTTGGATTATTTGCCTGTGCATTCTCGCGTTCAGCAACTGGCGCGCTGCGGCTGTTCCACCGGGCTATGCCGTCAGCGCAACCGCGTACCCGCCGCAGTCGTATCCTGCGCCGCCCTCAAGCTACCCGCCATCAGGTCCGCCGTCGCAAGTGTAGCCAGCGATCAGACGCGCAGCGTAGCGACCGGATATCTGGTGACCACAGCGTTGTGCGTCACCAGCACCAAGCCTTCCACGCGCGCCTGGGCCATTAGTAGGTGGTCGAAAGGGTCTTTGTGAAAGCGGGGTAGCTGCTCCACCTCTGCCACATGCTTGGCAAGCACCGGGAGGATGGCGATGTTGTACGTCTCTGCGGCGTCCGCAAAAGGTCCGGTGAAGTGAAGCTTCCCCGTCGCGCGCTTCAATGTCAGCTCCCAAATGCTCGCCACACTCAGGAGAACTTCGTGCTCCGGGTCGCTCAGCATCGTCTGCACGGGCGCGCTCATGCGCTCCGGATCGTCAAGCCAGAGAAAGATGTGCGAATCCAGCAGATACCGCACTAGTAGCCCCAGAGTTCCAGCTCTTCATCCGACATCGGCGCGTCGAAGTCGTCGGCAATATAGGTGACGCGCAGCAGGTTCTGCCCAAAGGGCCGGCGCTTGGGCTTTTCCTGCGACTCAACTACAGGCACCATCTTGACCATAGGCTTACCCGCTTTAGCGATGATCACCTCTTCGCCTGCAGCAGCCCGCTCCACCAACTGCGAAAGCTGGGTCTTCGCTTCGTACAGGTTCATGGTCATAGGGCACCTCTTATCGCGATGCTAAGCGGCTTGACCAACTTGGTCAACCCACATACCCCGCCCTGATAGCATAAGACTCGACTATGTCCTCAGCAGCAAGCTCCCGCCTCACCCGCGTTCGCATCGCCCCGTCGCCCACCGGCGACCCTCATGTCGGCACAGCCTATATCGGGTTGCTCAACTACCTGTTTGCCAAGCAGCGTGGGGGCCAGTTCGTCCTGCGCATCGAGGACACCGACCGCACCCGCTTCGTCTCCACCTCCGAGCAGATGATTTTCGACGCCCTGCGCTGGATCGGCCTCACCTGGGATGAGGGCCCCGATGTCGGCGGCCCCTTCGGCCCCTACCGGCAGTCCGAGCGCACCGATACCTACCGCGAGTACACCGAGAAGCTCCTCGCTTCCGGCCACGCCTACCGCGCCTTCGAGACGCCCGAGGAGCTCGATGCCGAGCGCAAAGCGCAACTCGCCGCCAAGCAGCCACCCAAATACAACGGTCGCTCCCGCACCCTCTCACAGTCCGAGATCGACGCCAACCTGGCCGCAGGCAAGCCCTTCACCGTACGCCTCAAAGTTCCCACCGAAGGCGCCACGACCTTTCGCGACGAACTCCGCGGCGACGTCACCTTTGACCACGCCAACGTCGACGACCAGGTCCTGCTCAAGTCCGACGGCTACCCGACTTACCACCTAGCCAACGTCGTCGACGACCACCTGATGGGCATCACCGATGTCATTCGCGCCGAGGAGTGGATCAGCTCCACGCCAAAGCACGTCCTCCTCTACCAGGCCTTCGGCTGGGAGCAGCCCAAGTTCTGGCACATGCCACTGTTGCGCAACGCGGATAAAAGCAAAATCTCCAAGCGCAAGAATCCCGTCTCGCTGAATTTTTACCGTGATTCCGGCTTCTTGCCGCACGCGCTCCTGAATTATCTAGGCCTCATGGGCGGCGGCATGGCCCAGCCCACCGAGCTCGAGATCGTCTCCAAGAACCTCGACATGAAGCTCAGCGACATGTTTTCGCTCGACGACATGCTCGCGCGCTATGACTTCAGCCGCATCTCCCTCGGCGGCCCCGTCTTCGACTTGGTCAAACTCAAGTGGCTCAACGGCGAGTACATCCGCAAGCTCACGCCGGAAGAGTTCTACGCCGCCCTGCGCCAAACCGTCTTCTCCGATGCCTACCTCCAGGCCATCGCGCCGCTGGTGCAAACCCGCGTTGAGACACTCGGCGCATTCGGTGACATGGCCGACTTCTTCTTCCGCGACAACGTGGTGCCCGCCGAATCTGTCTGGCTACCCAAAAAACGCACCTCGGGAGACACCCTCGCCTTCACCGCAGACCTGCTCACCACGCTCGAAGCGACGACCTGGGACGCGCCCGCGATCGAGGCCGCGATGAAGCAGCTTGGCGAAGCGAAAGGCTGGTCTGTGAAGGAAAATTTCATGCTGCTCCGTGCCATCCTTACCGGCAGCTTGAACTCCCCACCTCTGCTGGAATCGCTTGTCGTCTTCGGCAAGGCGCGCTCCCTCGACCGCGTTCGCCGTTTCCTCGACACGCAGAAGAGGCCCGGCAAGAAGTAGCCGCATGTTCGCGAACGTGAATGGCCGCCCAGGTCTCGCTCTGCTATGTTGTCCGACATGCCGCTAACGTCGAATCAGCCGATCGGCTTCATACCGACCGCCGATGCGGATGCTGCCCGCGCCTTTTACGAACGCACCCTAGGGCTGCACTTCGAGTCTGACGACCAGTTTGCGCTCGTATTCCGCCTCGGCCCGGCGCACGGCACCATGCTTCGCGTTGTGCGCGTCGGTGCGTTTACACCTGCGCTGTACACCATCTTCGGATGGGCAACGGACAACATCGAGTCATCCATCGACGAACTGCTGCAGCGTGGAGTCACCTTTGAGCGCTACGGCTACTTTGAGCAGGACGAACGTGCCATCTGGCACGCTCCTGGTGGGGCCAGGGTTGCTTGGTTCAAAGACCCGGACGGCAACACCCTGTCAATCTCGTCCCACCCTTAGTCGATTCGAACGTTAGCGCCCAAGAACGGCTATCCGCACCGGCAGCAGCTTAGGCGGAAAGCACGACCGCGCATCGCATGCCTGATAGCGCAAACTGCCGGCGAGTGTGCTGTCCCCTTTGGGTGCAGTCACCTGTACACGCAGCGCAAACTCACCCTGGTACGTGCTCAAGGTCTCACCCTGGCCCACCTCGAGACGCAGCGGAACACCGGCCGGGTATTCCACGTGCATGACCTTGAGGTCATGTTCCCCAGCCTCGAACGAAGTCGGAATCAGCAGCTCGTCATGCGGCGTATGGGAGTTGAGGTGCATGCCCGGATGCACCTGGAAGCGCACCTCCACCCAGTCCGGCTGCCCCGCCTTCACCGTCGCCGTCGCGGTCTGCAACTCCACAGATTGCCGCCGGGCGGCACTGTCAGCCGGTCGCGTATCGCCAAGCTGAATCGTCTGCGCGTGCCCGCTCGCGGCGCAAATCCCCACCAGCAGCAACACCGTACGTCGAAGCGTTCCGCTCATCCTGGCTCCCATCCGCTTTATTTACCGTTCATGGCGACCTGGATCAGGCCTTCCATCTGGTCTTTGGTCGGTGCACCGGCGGAGACTGCTGTCACCTTACCCGTCTTGTCCAGATAGAAGGTCTCCGGCAGGTAGTCCACACCGCCGTAGGCCTTGGACGTGTGCTCGTCCTTGTCCGGCATCAGCACCGGGTAGCTGATGCCGATGTGCTTGGCCGCCTGCGCCACTTCGGCCGGCGCCATGCCGTCATCCTGATTT
>CAXTRU010000208.1:0-1445 GCA_964246665.1 uncultured Acidobacteriaceae bacterium | reverse complement strand
CGACGAGGCCCTGCCCCGCGTACTTCTTTCCGAACTCCTCGAACCACGGCATTTCCAACTTGCACGGGCCACACCAGGTTGCCCAGAAATTCACAATCACCGGGTGGCCTTTGAAGTCGCTCAACGATACCTTCTTGCCATCAGTGCTCACGAGTGTGAACGCCGGTGCCGCCTTGCCCTGCAACTGCGCGCCTTCTACATCCGGCGCCGCGGCCGCGTCGGCTGCCTTGGCGGGGATCAACTCCACATGTGCCGACTCCACCGCCGCCCGCCGTGCCCTCAGATTGACCACACCTGCCCAGGCCAGCCCAACGACCACCAGCACCATCGCTCCCAACACACCAAACCGACGCACCATCACACGCTCCAAGCGCAATCCGCCGCACTCATTTCCAAGTTTACCGCCAAGCGGCTTCGCCCGATTCTGCACGATCAACGCTGCTGGCGCGGATACCAGGGCGTGAGACGCAAGGCTCAGCGCCTGCCTAACAGCTGACACTGAGCACCACCTCGCTCTGCTAGCATCCGGCTTGGATGAACAGCACCACCGCACAGGCCGTTGCCCCCGGCGATCTGGTCCGCATCGAGGCCTCCGCGCTCACCGCGCTCGCCGAGCGCCTCGACGGAGAGCAACGTGTCGCTTTCCGCGCTGTTATTGAGGCACTGGAACAGATAATCCGCAGCGGTCATAAGCTCACGCTGACCGGCATGGGCAAGAGCGGCCTGATCGCCCGCAAGATCGCGGCCACGCTGACGTCCCTCTCCATCCCAACGCCGTTTCTGCATCCCGCGGAGGCGCTGCACGGCGACCTCGGCCTGCTCAGCAACGGCGACGCCCTGCTCGCGTTCAGCTACAGCGGCGAGACCGAAGAGCTGCTGCGACTGCTGCCTGCCCTGCAACGCCTCGACACCACCCTCATTACCTTCACCGGCTGCGCGGGCTCCACACTGGCCCGCGCCAGCGCGCACACGCTGGACGTTTCCGTAGATCGCGAAGCCTGCACGCACCAGCTCGCGCCCACCGCATCCACCACCGCCATGCTCGCGTTAGGCGACGCCCTGGCGATTACGCTGAGCCAACGCTTAGGGTTCGCGCCGCAAACCTTCGCCGAGCTTCACCCCGGCGGCTCGCTCGGGCGTCGCCTCACGCCGGTCCGCGAGCTGGCCCACACGGGCGATGCTGTCCCCACCGTGGCCCCGGACGCCCCCATGCCCACCGTCATCCACGAGATGAGCGCCAAACGCCTGGGGATGACCACCGTACAAGACGCACAGGGCAATCTACTCGGCGTGCTCTCTGATGGCGACCTCCGCCGTCTCTTCGAGCGCGAAGGCCCCCATGCCTTTCACCGTACCGCCGCGGAGGTCATGAACCCGCATCCCCGCATCGTCAGCCCCACCCTTTTCGCGGCCGATGCCCTCGACCTCATGGAGCAGCACAAGAT
>CAXTRU010000207.1:6232-6516 GCA_964246665.1 uncultured Acidobacteriaceae bacterium | reverse complement strand
ATCGTTGCTGCACTTTTTGTCTGCAGCGGCCGTGCTCCTGGGTTTGCTGCTGATCATCGCCGTGCTGGCCGCCCTTCGCGCTTATAAGCGAAAGCCCAAGAAGCTCACCCCCGACGAGATTACCTCTGATGTGCGCTAACGATTCGGACGCAGACACGGTCAACAAAGTAGTAGGCGTCATTCCTGCACGCCTTCAGTCCACGCGATTGCCTCGCAAGGTGCTTCGCGAGATCGCAGGAAAGCCGCTTCTCGCATGGGTCTATGAAGCCGCAATGGCCTGCGCC
>CAXTRU010000207.1:0-6222 GCA_964246665.1 uncultured Acidobacteriaceae bacterium | reverse complement strand
CAGTTGGACCAGGTCATTGTTGCTGTTGACTCTGAGGAGGTCGCGGAGCTCTGCAGCCGCAACGGATGGCTTTGGCAAATGACGGCACCAGAGCTGCCCAGTGGGACCGATCGACTCGCCAAGGTTGCAAGAGCCGTGCACGCGGATATCTACGTCAACATCCAAGGTGACGAGCCGCTGCTGAGCTCGGTCCATATCGCCGCCCTTCTGGCGCCCTTCCGCAACACAGCCGTGGACGTGACTACGCTGCGAACCCGATGTCAGCTTCGCGAGGTCGGCGACCCAAATGCCGTGAAGGTTGTCACCACGGCGGACGGCCGCGCTCTCTATTTCTCACGTGCGGCGATCCCGTACGATCGCGATCACACCGGCAACGCCAGGTACTGGAAGCATCTCGGGTTGTATGCCTACAGGCGCGCCGCTCTGGAGCGCTTCGCAACCCTGGGGCCCGGAGAACTTGAACAGTCTGAGCGACTGGAACAGCTGCGTTTGCTTGAGAACGGGCTTTCGCTCTATGTCGAAACAGTTGAGGAACAGACGATCGGGGTTGACACCCAAGACGATCTCGACCGTGTCGAACGCATCCTGCAGGAGCGTCTTGCGGAACGGCGTCGATGAACCAGATGCATCGGCTTAGGTGTCTTATTGGAAATGAACGCGCAAGCCCAGCGGGTCCGCATGCGCAGCCACACTGGCCAGCGTCGGAACGACCCACTGCGCACCTGCTTCCAGCAGTTCTCCGCGCGGGTGGGTTCCTTCGACGGCGAGCACCATGCAGCCTGCGGCCACACCCGCCTGAACGCCGCTCGGTGCGTCTTCGATAACGAGGCAGTCACGCCGCCGCGTGTGGATCAGTTCAGCCCCGCGCCGATACGGCTCCGGATCCGGCTTGCCACGTTCTACCATGTCACCGCTGATGATCAGCTCAGGGACTGGCAGTCCGGCAGCCGCCAAGCGCCCAACCAGCAGCCGCCGCGTCGCCGAGCTCACAATCGCCCAGCGCTCTGTGGGCAGACTGCGTAGAAGTTCCCCGGCTCCAGGAAGGACCCGCAGATCTGAAAGATCTTCCAGCTCCATGTCCTCGATCAGCCGCAGCCCTTCCACAACACCGACGCCAGGAACAAGTCTTCGCATGATGTCGAGAGCGCGTACGCCATGCGGTATCACGACGTTTTGAGGGTCCGGGACGCCGTAGAGCGCTGCCCACCGTCGCCAGCAGCGCTCCACGCTGCCGATCGAACTTATCAACACTCCGTCCATGTCGAACAGAATGCCCTGCACCTCAACGACCAATGCCCTACCCCAAACCTTCTTCGCCGGCCACTACGAACGCCCGTGCAGCCTCCAGTATCGCCATTACGCTCTCCTGGCTGCAGCTTTCGCAATAGACACGCAACAATGGTTCCGTGCCGCTCGCGCGCAGAAGCAGCCATGTTTCTGCTGCGTTCGGCTTTGCGGCACACGCGGATTCCTCCAGGAAGAACTTGATGCCATCCAATGTTTCGGTCCGCAGGACACGTCTGCCGGCGAAGGTCGCCATGCCAGCGCTCGCTCGCTGAATCGCCGATTGCTTCAAGGCCTCGGTGATGTGCATGTCAATGCGACCGTACTGGTGCTCCCCGTACTCCTCCTGCAGCGCCGCGACCAGTTGACCCAGGGTCTTCCGCTCATCCGTCATCACCTGGGCCAGCAATAAACTGTTGAGCAAACCATCCCGCTCCGGCAGATGCCGACTCAGCCCCACCCCGCCTGACTCTTCACCGCCGATCAGAATGTCCTGCTCCAACATCAGGTCGCAAACGTACTTGAACCCAATACCGTGCTCGTGGAGACGCCGCCCATGCTTGGCAGCGATCCTGTCCAGCATCTTGGTGGTGTTGAAGGCACGCGTGACATCGCCGGGCCAGCCCTTGCGCGCCACCAGCCATTGCAGCAGGATGGCAAAGATTTTGTGGGCATCTACGACGTTGCCGTGCTCGTCCACGGCCCCGATGCGATCCGCGTCGCCATCGGTGATCAGGCCCGCATCGCAGCGTTCCTCGACGACTCTCTTTTGGCTTAGCGCGATATGCGGCAGAATCGGCTCCGGATTGATGCCCGGAAACGCCGGGTTCACCTCGCTACGGATCGCCACGTACGGCACGCCCGCTCGGTCGAAGATGCCGGCGACGTAGCCCTGCCCCGCGCCATACATGCAGTCGATCAGGAAGCGAAAACCTGAGGCTTTGATGGCTTGCAGATCCACAAAGCTCTCCAACGCGGCCAGATATGGCGGCGTGAAATCAACCTCCGTGATGGGGGCTGGCGCAACGGCCTGGGCCAACGGCTTGTCCAGCTCGCGCTCGATCTCGGCGATGATGGACGGTTTGCCCGATCCGCCGTAACTGGCCTTGTACTTGACCCCATTCCACTCTGCAGGATTGTGGCTGGAGGTGATCATGACGCCGCCAACGGCACCGCGATCCCGCACGGCAAACGACAACTCCGGCGTTGGCGTCACCTTGTTGGCAAGAAAGACTGGGATGCCGGCACCGGAGGCGACCTCCGCAACCACCCTGGCAAACGATCGAGACCCAAATCGGGTGTCGTAGCCGATACACAAGCCACGCTCGGGATGTACCTGCGCCAGGACGTACCGTGCAATCGCGCGTGCCGCGACACGCACGTTGGCGTAGGTGAAGTCGTCCGCAATGATGCCCCGCCAACCATCGGTCCCAAACTTCACGACCGTCCTGGGACTTACCGTTTGGGCGGTCTCGCTCGTTGCTGTGTCCACACTCATCACGTCAGATCTTCCCGTCCGGCCTTGCGTAGCTCCGCAACCACTTTGCCCACGTTCTGCGATCCATCCCTGGTCGTGATCAGCAGGGCGTCCTCGGTTTCCACGACCACCAGATCCTTCACGCCCACCAACGCCACAGCCTTCTTCGGCGCGTACACGTAGCAGCCCGTGGACGTGATCTCGACCCCGTGCGGCGCTTCGATGACGTTCACACTCCCTGGATCGTTCACATCCGCCATGTGCTCGTACAACGCTGCCCAGGAGCCAAGGTCATTCCAAGCAAAATCGGCCGGCAAGCAGTAGAGCTGCGATTGCGCCTCGCCCTTGGCTGACCGCGGCTCAAGGACGGCGTAGTCGATCGAAATCGACTCACACTGCGGGTAGAGTTCGCCAAAGACGCGGTCGAAATCCGACGTGCCCCATGCTTCAGCGACGGTCTCGAGCAGCCTGGCCATGTCGGGCTTATGCTCCCGCACGGCACCGGCCAGCGTGCCTGCGCTCCAAAGAAAGATCCCGCTGTTCCAGGCATAGTTTCCCGAGCGAACAAAGGCGCGAGCTCGCAGGCTGTCCGGCTTTTCTGTGAAGCGGCGGACGCGGCGCACGGAGATGCACTCCTGCCCCACGCGGACCGGCGCCGAAGCCGCTCCCAACTCGATATAGCCGTAGCCCGTCTCCGGCCGGGTGGGTGGCACACCCAGCACCACCATCTTGGCCCCACTCGAGGCCAATTGAGCCCCTGCCTCCAGGACCAGCCGAAAACGCTCCGTATCGCCGATGGTGTGGTCCGACGGAAAGACGCCCAGCACCGTCTCCGGGGCGCGCTTTTCCAGCAGAAACGCAACCAGGGCGCAGGCCGGCGCTGTGTTCCGCGCTTGCGGTTCCAGCAGTAAACGTTCCGGCAGCACGTCCGGCAGCTGTTCCGCGATCGTGGCCGCGAGCAGCGGGTTCGTGATGACCCAAACACCTTCCGGGGTCGCCAGCTTGCCCAGTCGCTTGACCGTACCCTGGATCATGGTCCCGTCGCCATCCAGCTGCAGTACCTGCTTGGCACGCGCTTTGCGGCTGCGCGGCCAGAAGCGTGTGCCGCTACCGCCGGCAAGAATGATTGCCGCGAAGGGCGGTTGCGATTGCGACTGTACGGCTGACATGAGCCCTATCCTAAAGTCTTCGGCAAAGGAAACCAACGCACAGTGGTAACCCGAGGCTGATACAAAGGTGCCATGCGCCCCGGGCAACTGCCCCGAATCAGCGCAATTCCGTCAGGTATGTCCGCAAACGCTCCACACCTTTGTCGATCACGTCCGCGCTCACCGCGTAGGAAAGCCGAATGTGCTCGTCTGTCCCAAATGCCTCGCCAGGCACGGTGACCACATGCGCTTCGGTCAGCAGCTTGCCCGCAAGCTCTGACGCGGTCCGCACACCGCCCTTGCCCAGAAACGCCTTGACATTGGGGTAGACATAGAATGCGCCTTGCGGCACGGTGCACGTCAGTCCGGGGATCGTTTGAAAGCCTTCGAGCACCCGGTTACGCAGCTTGATGTAATCCGCCCGCATCTCGCGGACGCAGTCCTGCGACCCCGTGACCGCAGCGATTGAGGCCTGCTGCACCATGCTCGCCGTGTTCGAGGTCGACTGCGACTGCAGCTTGCTCATAGCCGCAATGATCGGCTTTGGCCCCAGCGCAAAGCCCGCGCGCCAGCCTGTCATCGCATAGGTCTTTGAAAGCGATCCCAGAATGATCAAGTGTTCCTTGCAGTCCTCCAGCGCACCCGCGGAAAACGGCTCGCCCTGAAACGTCAGGTACACGTAGCACTCGTCCAGCAGCACGTACACGCCACGCTCATGCGCCAGGCGCACAATGGCCTCCACGTCCTCACGGGCCAGCACCGCGCCGGAAGGATTCGACGGCGTGTTCAGGATGATGGCCTTGGTGCGATCCGTAATCGCGCCTTCGATCATCGCGGCCGTCAGCCGGAAGTTCTCCGCCTCGCTGGTCTCCACAAACACCGGCACACCGCCCGCATACTGCACGATGTCCTTGTAGCTGACCCAGTACGGCACCGGCACGATGACCTCATCGCCGTGGTCGATCAGCACCTCAACCGCGTTAAAGATTGCGAGCTTGCCGCCCGTAGTAAAGACGCACTCATCAGGCGCGTACGTTGACCCAAAATCGGCGCTATGCCGGTCCACAATGGCCTGACGGATCTGCGGCACGCCGGCAACCGCCGTGTAGCGGGTGAAGTTGTTCTCAATGGCTTTGATCGCCGCGTCCTTGATGTGCTGCGGCGTGGAAAAATGCGGCTCGCCGGCGCCGAAGTCCGCCAGGTCAATGCCCGAGGCCTTCATCTTCAACGCCTCTGCCGTAATGGCCATCGTGGCCGACACTTCGATCCGGTTGATCCGGTCCGACAACACCTTGGTGGATGTAGAAATCATAGTCTCGTTGGTGGCTTACGTTCCAAGCTCCTTCGCGGAGGTTCGCAGGCGCTTCACGAAGGAGCTAATGTCCCTTTCAGAGATGTCGTGGAAATCAAAATCCAGTGGAGCGATGACCTCGCCTCCCGCTGCTTGCCAAGGATACTCTGTGTTGTCTGGCCGTGTGTCATTGTCTGTGCACGCCGGCGCGAGCATCTCGATCTCTTTTGCCAGTTGCTTTAGCTTTTTCAGGCGCAGCCCCGATAGTTTCCCTTCGGCGTACGTGTTGCGCAGAACGGCGGGCAGGTGCTTGCGGACAACAGCATGCGACCAACCGACTTGAACCCCAACCCGGAAAAGGTGTGCCTTGCACACCTTTTCACTTGCCATCTGCAGGTAGTGCAATTGGTGGCAGCGAGGAAGAGTACGGAGCGCATCGTAAGCGCTCAGATCCGAAAGAGCTTGGCGCGCGAACGCACGCGACCAAGCATGATCCTGCCCTCGATTCGACAACGATCAGATCTCTGCCCGAGACACAGCCAGCTCGCGTGTGATACGCCATACAGCTTCGCCGACCTCGACTTCTTGGCCTCGTATGCCCTTATACTCTCGGGGTGAAATTTCGAGGATCACCATCGGGTACTTAACACCAACACCAGGATTCCGAGCGAAGCCGAGTGGCTCGTACCCCACTTCGGGCGTTCCTTCAACCACCTCAAGAAGTTTGATCGGTTCGTCCGGATTGTCTTCCTCGTGCTCCGGCAGTTCGAGAAGCAGTACTCTACGCACATCTGAGTCAACCTCAATGTGGCGTCTCGCGATCTGCTCCGCCTGTTCAAGCTTTTCAGTCCGCATTCATGCCTCCTAGGGCAGATTATCTCACTCGGCTAGCGCGACCGGATTTTCTGACTGCTCCATCTCGCTGCCGCGCGCCTTGGCCAGCAGGCGCGCGTTCACATGCGGCGGTACCAACTCGCTCACATCGCCCCCGAGCTTCGCCACACCTTTGACCAGCCTTGAGC
>CAXTRU010000206.1:302-6578 GCA_964246665.1 uncultured Acidobacteriaceae bacterium | reverse complement strand
CGTGCTTATCAGCGCCGAGCCGCCCATCCTGCTCAAGTCCGCAGCCAACCCCGGCGGTCTGCCGATCGAGGGCTTCGATGGCTTTCGTGCCGCCCTCGCCGGCGGCCGCGCGGCGTTCTACCAGGACGTTGCCGCCGGCCCGTTCTATGGCTATAACCGCCCCGGCGCCAAGACCGACAACGCCGTCGTGGCCAACTGGTGGCGCCAGGGCATGATGGGCGGCGCCAAGGCCCACTACGACTGCATCAAGGCCTTCTCCGAAACCGACTTCACCGAAGACCTCAAGGCCATCGACGTCCCCACGCTGGTCATGCACGGCGAAGACGACCAGATCGTGCCTTTTGCTGACGCCGGCCCGCTCTCCGCCAAGCTGCTCAAGCACGCCACGACGAAGTTTTACCCCGGCTTCCCGCACGGCATGCCCACCACCCACGCCGAGCAGATCAACACCGATCTCCTCGCCTTCCTTCAATCCTAAGCAGAACGGGCGGCGGAAGGCCCCGGAAGCCTTCACCGCCCACGAGCACGCGTGCTACGCGCGACCAACCACCGGTGCGGCCGAGGTCCGCGGCAAAAACGCCCGCAACACCAACGACACACCCAGCGAGATAAGGATCCCTTTGATCAGCGGCAGCGCGTTAAAATCCCACCCAAACGCCGCCAGCGTGATCACCACGCCAATCATGTAGCTTTCGCCCATGAACGCCTGCAGCCAATGCGCGCGCTGCCCTGCCGCGGGCACCATGGGCTTGGGCGCGGGCAAGAACCGCGGCACGCGTGCCTCATACGTCCGGTATGGCTCACCGAAGCGTCCCGCCAGGAACGGCTCTTCCGCCAGCGCCAGCCGCACCTGCAGGATCCAGATCGCCGCAATTGCAAACACCGCACCTGCCGGCGGCATCAGCAACGCCAGCCCCACCGTGTGCAGCAGGGTGCCCAGGTACAGCGGATTGCGCGTGCGGCGGTACGGCCCATCGGCCAGCAGTACCTGCCCGTGCATGTTGGGCGACGCCACCACATCCGCCCCTACGTACGCGGCGCCCCAGGTGCGCAGCCAAGCCCCCAACGCCGTAAACACGACCGCCACGATCAGCAGCAGGCTGGTGGCCCCCTGAAAGCCCAGCCAGCCCGCCCGCGCCAGGTCTGCACTCACAATCAGCCACGTCGACTTCGCCGTCAGCCCCACCCACGACTCCCAAAACGGCCAAAGACCCACGACAAAGATCAACATATGCAGCAGATAACGAAGCCGGTACTCCAGCGCAGTGGCACCCATCGGAACAGATCTCCTCACAACCAGAGGCAGCGACAAGCCGGCGTTCGGGCTGGCGTCACTCCTCCATGGGAAGCAGCCCTGCCCGAATCGTCAGGATGGCGAACTGCCTCAGTAACTACCCTGCGCCACGGCGGGCTCGCGGTCAACCTCGGCCATCGCAGGCTTTGTGACCGCATCGGGCCGCAGCTCGTCCTTGTAGACCACGCCACCCTTCATCACAAAATCCACATGCTGCAGCGTCCGCACGTCCTTCAGCGGGTCGCCCTTCACCGCGATCACATCCGCCCACTTGCCCGGCTCCAGCGCGCCCACCTTGTCCGTCCATCCCATCAGGTCCGCGCCGTTCAAGGTAGCTGACTGGATCGCCTGCAACGGCGTCATCCCATACTCCCGCACGTACACCTCGAGCTCATGCGCGTTCAGCCCGTGCGGATACACCGCCGCATCCGTCCCCAGCGCCACCTTCACGCCCGCCGCGATCGCCCGCTTGTGGTTCGCCCGCGCCACCGCCGTGGTGTCCTTCATCTTCTGCGCATACAGCGCGGGCAGGTGGCCGTTCTCCTTGTACCAGTCGTACAGGTAGCTCGTAGGGACGAGATAGGTCCCGTGCGCCTTCATCGCCTGGATGCTCGCGTCGTCGATATAGCTTCCATGCTCAATCGAGTCCACGCCAGCCTCGGTCGCCCACAGGATCGCCTGCGCGCCATGCGCATGCGCCGCCACCTTGCGCCCCAGCCGGTGCGCATCCGCACAGATGGCGATCATCTCTTCCTTCGTATATTGCGACGCCTGCGGGTCATCACCCTTCGACAACACACCGCCGGACGCGCCGATCTTGATCAAATCCGCGCCATACTTGATGTTCTGCCGCACCATGTGCTGCACCGCCGGGATGCCATCCGCCACACCCTCGCCTACCACGTGGTACTGGTATGGCAGCAGGTTCTCGTCCATGTGCCCGCCCGTGATGCCCAGCGGCGGCCCGGACACCTGCATGTGCGGCCCCGGGATGTGCCCCTCGTTGATCTCATCCCGCAGCGCCACATCGGTAAAGTCACTCGCCCCCACGTTGCGCACCGTCGTAAAGCCCGCCTCCAGCGTCGTCTTCGCGTTCTCCACGCCGATGATGGCCTCCTTGCCCGGCGTCATCGTCAGCTCAAAGTACGGATCGAAGTCCGTCGCGCCCGTCAGGTGCACGTGCACGTCGATCAACCCCGGCAGCACCGTGTCTCCCCGCAGATCCACCTCGCGGTCACCTGCCTGCGCCGGCGTACTCGCCGTCGGAGCGACCCCCACCACCTTGTCAGCCTGCACAATCACCGTGGCGTCCGGCATCTCCTTGCCCGACCGCACATCCAGCACCGCCGCCGCCCGCAGCAACGTCCGCCCACCCACCGGCGCCACATACGTCGGCTGCGTCGGCGCTTGCGCGTTTGCCGTACATACATAGAGCAGCCCGCAAACCAGCCGGCTGACGCAAAGCAATACCCACACGAATCGACGGTTCGTCGCACACAGGCTCATTCAGAACTCCAACAGACCAGAGATGCAAGGTAGCTATATCCTACGTGCCCGTCCCCTTTTAGTTGGGGACTTGTCATGATTCTTCTTCGCCTAGAGCTTGCCACGCTCTAGGCGTTCGAGAACTGAACTGTGGGCTGGTGGCTAAGAATTTGGCGAGTCAGGACTGATGTAACCACTCCAGCACCAGTTTGCGCATCACGGCTCGCTCTGAATTTGTTAGATCACGGTTTAACAGCGCTCTCGACGTCCCAAGCACCTTCCTGTCGTATTCAGGAGGTATAGCCTTACCCGTTTGCAAAGCCTTCAGTTTAGCGATCTCTTCTAATGAAACGGTTGAGAAGACTGCTTTGATGGCCTGTCTCATCGCGTCCTCAATGGTGAGCCCAGACCCGGCAGGTACTGTGTCTCTAGCGGACGGAGTGACTTCGGAGCCTAATGTTGTGGCCGACCGGAAGGATAATTCAGCTCCAGATGCGGCAATCGAGAGTACCGGCTTTTGAGGCGATTCCAACCGCAAAAACTTAATGACCTCCGTTTTTGGGATTTCCTGCCTCGTGTCTGCTTCCTGGCGCAATTGCGGGTTCAGGGATGAGTTGCTGGGCTCGAGCGTGACTAGGTGCACCCGCACACCAAAACTCTGGGCTATTTGCACAGCCACACGCAAATCGCCGTCACCGCTGACCAGGTAGGCATCGCCGATAGCCTGATTGCGGGCAAGCTCGATCAAGTCGGTAACGATGAGCGAGTCAACGCCCTTCTGCTGGCCGACACCGTTGATATATCCCAGACGCACTTTCACATCCGGCATCTCAGCCAGCGTCGTTTGTTCGACGGTCATGCTTCCACGTGTCCCGTCGTACCAGTAGACACGCAGTAACTCCGCCCCAGGCCTCGCAGTGATGCTTCTTAGCTGGTTCATGATCTCCGCTTCATTCAAGCGGAGTTGGGAACGGGTCAACTTGGTGGCTGAGACACTCAAAGCACCCTGACCGAAAACGTAGCCTGCGTCGACAAAGACCGCGTACCGCGACGTGAACATATCTCTGCACCACAAAAGTATTGAGGCCCCCGCAGGGGCCCCTAAATAGACTGTCCCAGCGGCATATAAAGCCGCGACAGTTCTGTAAATTCTACCACCTGCGATCACAACAGGCGTCTCCGCTGCTAATTTCAACCCCCAAACTTAGCCGTAGCTGCTCCTTGAGCATCCCGCACGTTCGGGTCCACGGCCTGAGTGATGTCACCTTCCCTCAGGGTCAGCAAGCCTTGATCCAGGCCAGATGTGGGTAAGCGACCGTTTGCTTTGATTCAACGCGACGGCCGCGACCAGGGCCGCCGTCAACCCGGCCATGGCGCCCACAGCAAGTGACCAGCGCGGGCCGAAACGATCGGCGACCCAACCAACCAAGGGAGCCCCGATCGGCGTTCCCCCAAGGGCAATCGCAACCCGCAGCGCCATCACCCTGCCCCGCATCGCGGGTTCCGTCGAAAGCTGCATTGTGCTGTTCGTTCCGTTGCCCAACGTGAGGGCAGCGGCGCCAATCACCGTAATCGCAGCCGCAAACCACCAATACCCGGGTGCCAGCCCGGCCAGCGTGCAGCCGATCCCGAAGACCCCGGCTCCGGCCAACAACGACTTCAACCCCGTTTGTTGGCGGCCGGCAGCAAGCAGCGCCCCGGAGATGGTGCCAATCGCCATGATGGAGGACAGCATGCCGAAACCGCGCGCATCGGTATGGAACACGTTTATGGCCATCGTGGAAAGAAAGATGGGAAAGTTTAGGCCAAAGGTCCCGATCAGAAACAACATGATCAGAATGGCTCGGAGGTCCGGTCGTTTCCAAACGTAGCGAAGTCCCTCCAAAAACCCGCCCGTCGCGCGGTGGGCTCTGGCGCTTGCATGCAGTTCGGAAAGGCGAAAGAAAGCCATCGAAAGCAGCACCGCACCAAAGGAGAGCCCGTTCAGAAGAAACGCCCAGCCGATGCCGACCTTTGCAATCAGCAAACCGGCCGCGGCGGGGCCAATCATTTGGGCCGCATTAAACGACATGGAGTTCAGGGCCACGGCATTCGGCAGATCTCCGTCCCCAACCATCTCTCCGACGAAGGTTTGCCGCACGGGGGCATCGAAAGCCGCAGCACATCCCGACACAAAGGCAAGCACGTACACATGCCAGAGTCGGACGAGGCCTGCAATCGTGAGCGCTCCAAGGGCAAGCGCGAGCACGCCCATCGTCGCCTGGGTATACATCAGCAGCTTGCGCTGCTTGAAACGGTCGGCCGCCGATCCCGTCCAGGGCAGCAACAAAAGCTGTGGAGCGAACTGCAGCCCCATGACAATCCCCAGCGCCGAGGCATCATGATGGGTCAGCCGTGTGAGTACAAGCCAGTCCTGAGCAACGCGCTGCATCCACGTCCCGATGTTCGAGACAAAACCACCAACCGTCCATAAACGGAAGTTGAAGTTCCTCAGGGAGCGAAATGTACCGGACGTTGGCGTCGTCATACGCTTGCGGACGAGTTGCCGCTGTGGAGCTGCCCGAAGTGACGCGCCAGGTTGAGGCTGATCAGCAACACCCCCAAACCGAACACAAGGATATGGATCCAAGACCGCGGATGAAACTGCCCAACATGGGCAACGAGCAGATAGGCAACGAGCGCGTTGAACAAACCCCAGAGAACGTTCACCGTCGAAGAAGAGAGCCCTTTCCCGGGCGGCTTGGCGAACGGCGTTGGAAAGGGGCGTCCCATCAGGCCTGCAACGAAGTGTGGAAGGGTGTTGGCCGCAAACATGCCTCCGAAAAAGTACGACACCAGTGCAAGCCAGTTCATGCCGCAACACTCCTTTTCTTCAGCAACGAAAGGATCTCGTGCGTCGATCCCGTCTCGCCCAGGCGAGGGAAGATGTTCCGGATGCTGTACGCGTGCGCCTCTTCGCGGACGTCCGCTATGGCGTCAAGTGCCACCGTTACGTTGAAGCCCTGCTCGTAAGCTTGGCGCGCCGTAGACTCTACGCCGACTGACGTCGACACGCCGGTCACAACGACCTGCGTAACGCCTTTGGCCTTCAGCTGGTCTTCGAGGTCTGTGGTGGCAAACACGCCCCAGCTTCTCTTGGTTACGAGGATGTCGCCCGGCTGCGGGTTAAGCTCCGGCAGAAGATCGGTCCAGCCGTCCGCCACCACCGGGATACGGCGTGGACCCTGTTCTGTGCGTCCCGGTGCACGCCCCGCAACATTGACCAGCACCACAGAAAGACCTTCTGCCCGAAATGCATCGATCAACTCTCGGCTTCGAGTGACGATCTCCTCAATCGGCTGAATCAAGGGAAGATCGAGCATGCCTTTTTGTAGGTCGATGACGATCAGGGCTGTGTTGCGGTCAAGGGCGGTAAGCGGCATGGCGCGTGTTTCTCCTGGTGGCGAGTGGTCCCTGCAGCGGCACAGAGCAAACTCAATCCTCGACAAGCCGCAAAA
>CAXTRU010000206.1:0-292 GCA_964246665.1 uncultured Acidobacteriaceae bacterium | reverse complement strand
GAGCGAAGCGTTGAGCTGTTCCTGTTCCTCCACGGAAAGCTTCTCCGCGAGTCTCTTTGTGAGCCAGTCCTGTCTCGCCGCCCGGCCCTCTGCGAGCCATTTCAGGCATTTGGGCGTTAGGCCCATCAAGGTCTGTCGACCGTCGTTAGGGTCAGGTGCGCCACGGACCAGGCCCGCCTCCTGCAGCGGCCCGATGACAGCGCTCATCGATTGCGGACGCATCCCCTCGGCTCGCGCGAGGCTGGACACCGTGGACGACCCGTCCTTCTCCAACCGAAGAACGACAGATACC
>CAXTRU010000205.1:0-6601 GCA_964246665.1 uncultured Acidobacteriaceae bacterium | reverse complement strand
GTGGACAGACGCTTGCCGGTGGGGAGGTCGAGGGTGCCGGGGGCTTGCTGTTGCGCGGAGGCTTGCTGGGCCGCCGAGGCTAATGCGGCGACGGTGGCCGTGAGGAGGGCGGCCGCGAGGCGCTGGAGGGAAACCATGCCCAAGACGGTAGCAGATGCGGGCAAAGCCAGGATGAAATGCTGGTCGGCGCCGGTGGTACCGTGGTCTCGGTCGAGCTGATTCCCGCATACTCAAATATGCGGCCTATAAGTACGCCACTACCTAAGTCAAGATAGCAGCAAGCGCTCCAGGGCGGACTGCAAGTCTGGCAGCACGCCGGTATCCGCAGTTATCAGAAATAGGCCGTTGTCTTCCACGCTTTCCCGTAGGTACACGCGCACACTTCCCATCCAGGTCTGCTCGAAGTACCCCTCGCGAAGATCGGAAGGGCGCAAAAGGGGCGCATAAAAGGGGTGGGCCTGGAACGCTCGATCCTCGATTTTGGGTAACCACATTTTTCGTTGCGCAGTAAGGTAGGCCTCCAACGGCGAGTCCATCAGGCAGCACATAAGGGCACCGGAACCGCAATAAAGCGGAAACGCCGACTCAAACGCAGCCCGCTCCTCCGTTAGGAGGAAGAGACTTTCGTGCCGTGGCTTGGGAAACTGATCCCACTGCAGAGCAGCTAAATCGCTCTCCTGCAGCAGTCGAGGGGGATCAGTTGGCCTTACACCCAATCCCAAATTCGGCATCCACTCCGCTGCCCGGTCCGTCAGCCGGTTCACTTCTTCTGCCGTGTGCAGAGCCGAGCCTTGGAGGAACACAACAGGCCTGAGCTGCCATTGCCCGGCAAGTTTCGCCATCCAATGGAAAAGTATGTCGGCAAGTTGCTCCCGAAGATCGCCAACCGGAAACTCGGAATAAGAGATCAGCGCAGCTTCCAAGGGAGCGGGAGCGGACAGAGCGTCCATCTTCATCCTTCACTTGCCTCCAAAGGCCAGACCACCTCTCTCCGCTTCATCTCCCCGAGCACTTCTACCAGCACGGAGTCGAAGTTCGGGTCCGAAAACGCCAACAACACCCCTGCGTCCTCGCGGCTCTCAATCAAGTATCCGTCAAACACGCTGAACCACGCAGAAAGTACATCCGAGGACGCGTCCAGGAAATGGCGGGCCTGTAGCAAAGGCAAAACGAATGGCAAACTGTCATACATTGGATCATCTGCAACGGCGGAGCCAAAAACCGCTTTGCTCCTTTCAAGAAATCCGTCCTGCAGGCGGTACAAACCTTCGAGAACGCCTTGCATATCATGACCGTTCTCCCTAAGCCATTCCTTGGCTGGAGCAGGAAGATCCATAACGGGCGGGACGGCTTTCGCGTCGGGTTTAAGCCAAAGCAGCATCATCCCTCCCGCGCCAAAGAAGTCCTGTCGCTGCCGTTCATCCTGCTTCTGTAAGAACCAATACGTGTAGTCGCCAACCCAGTCCGCGAGCTTGAAACCACCATCCTTGATCGCCTTTTCGATGTCCTCCGACGTAGGCGCTTTTACTTTAAAGCCATCCGGCGGAATCGCATAACCTGCAAGAGGTTCGTACTCTAAACTCGTGTTCAGGAAGCGCTCGGTGTGATCCTCCGCCACTAGGCGAAATCTTACAAAATTTTCTTGCCGTAGCCCACCTTTGGCCAGCGTCGCCTTGAGCAGGGTCAGGAAGACGTGAAACCATTGTTGTACCCGAAACGGCATGGGAAATGGAAAGCCACCGATCCAATAAACAGACGCGGTCGTAATCTGCTGTGATCGGTGGAAAGGCGAGATTTCTGCGGAACTGAGCCGTCGTCGCGTTAGCCCCTCCCCAGAGCCGCCTTGCGAGCTAATCACGCGCCGGCTCGCCAGGCTGCGAAGCATGCAAAAACCCGTTGACGGCGGCTACGGCCTCGCTCTGGTTGCGTCGGTCGGTGTAAGCCCCCAGGCTGAAGCGTTGTCCATCCCGCAACACAACCACAAATCTCTGCGCTGCTGCATCCGTTTCCAGCGTGGCGTAAGCAATCTGGTCAAGGGGGTAACTTCCTGTGCCAGAAACAAACGGAAGGTGACCCGTAGCAAGTGTGTACGTGCCCGCCTTTCGGTCCAGCACAAGAGAGGAGGGCTGGAACAGAAACCATGCCAGACTTCCCGAGATAAGCATGATTATGCCGAGCACGAGGCGTCCCTTCCACTTGAAGCCTCTATCCGGGCGAACGGAACGTTCACCCGCAAACGACAAAGAGCTTTTCGAGGAACCCAGGACATCCGCGATCGAACCCACTAAGCCTAGAAGGAAAACTAAGCTAACCACCAGGAAGAATCCGCCCGCCCAATAGTTCGGCGGGTTTTGGATTTCTAGGACGGACTCACTTAGCGGCACTATGTAAAAGGAACCCACGGCGTACTCCTAGGCAAAGGGACTGTCAGCGTTCGCCGCCACCCCTGCATTGCCGTCAAACGCAATGACCTTGGCCCAGAGAGCTGAGGCTAGGATGGCAGTCATCGTGAACTTGGTCGTCGCGCCCTGAAATGTAACATCCAGACCCTTAGACACCTTCTCCAAAGCTAAAGCCTTCGTCGCAATGATGCCTACCTTACCCTCCATACTTGCATAGCCGAGACTTAACACAGGGTAAATGCTTGTATTGAAAGCGACCATGGTGAAATACCAGGAACTAAACTTGGTGTGGTGCTCCAAGTACTCCGTAATCGTTTTCTGAATGTTCACAAGCGCCGTGGGCTGATGAATCTGCTCAGGCTGATGATGGTCTTCCGTGCGGGTATGAACATACGTGTCATTGCGCGGTGCGATGTTCACATGATTATGTGTGCCGATATGCGTGGTGCTTGTCGTACCGACGATCGTATGCTGGTGATTTGTCTTGATGAGTTCAGTGCGATTGCCGCGAACAGTAAGTTTGTCGTCGCCTAAGACGTTCTTTGTGTCGTTCCCCTCGAATTGATCCCAGACATCGCCGTGAATGAGGGCCGCGCAGGTTCCCGTCGTCCCCGCCAGGGCAGTAAAGCTCGTCATAGCACGAGAGTTGAGGAGCCCAAAGGACGATTCGGCGCCATCATGCAAGGCGCCGTTAGGGCCAGTTTGGGTTAACACCGATCCGCAAAACACAGAAGCCATGCGTAGATTTCCCGACACAAAACTATCACAAAGTATTGATTCGTGATGGGTGACCACTCTTCGCTAGACGAAATAACGAACAGGTGCCCATCAAGCGCAGGCTTATCGAGATTGGGTGACTGCGCTCTGCCCTGAGCGCAGCCGGATGCGCCTCCGTATCCTTACGTAAACGCGTCGAAATGCCCCGCCGGCACCGCCTTCAGCTTGTCCAGCCGCGCCGCAACCCCGCCTCAACCTCGGCGAATCTGACGGCCACCGCGTCGTCTCAGCGATTCGCCGCAACGCCGCAGCCACCGGCTTGATTGACGTCGTGCGAGTGATTAGGCGTATTGGTCTATGAAGGCCTGGTTAAAGACGGAACAAGCGTTCGGCGTTGCCGTGGGCAATCTTTTCTTTGTCTTCCTGGCTGATGGGGAGCGACTCCAGGAAGCGTCTCGCGCCGGCGAGGGTGAGGAAGGGGTAGTCGACCGAGTACAGGATGCGATCCACGCCGACGACGGTGCGGATGAACTCGAATTGGGGCAGGGTCATCATGCCGCTTGGCGTGACGTAGACGTGCTGTTTGAAGGTGTCGGTGATGGACCGTGAAAGCCCTGTGACGGCCTGGGGAATCGCATCGTCGAGCCGGTAAAGATAGAACGGAACCATCTCTCCCCAGTGGCCGCAGATGACCTGAAGGTTGGGAAAACGGTCGAAGGTTTTCGACAGGATGAGCCGAAGCAGATGGACGCCGGCCTCGTTGTGCCAGCCCCAGCCGAAGAGCGAAAGGCGCGCGGTGACCTGCGTGCCGAGATTGCCGTAGTACGGGGCCTGCACCTGCGGAAGCGGGTAGCCCGGATGCAGGTAGAGGGGCACGCTGAGCTCGTTGAGCTTGGCCAGAATGGGCTCGTAGCGAGCGTCGTCCAGGAAAGTATCGCCGGGGCGCCCAAGCAGTAGGGCACCCACAAAACCCAGCTCCTTGACGGCACGTTCGAGCTCCTCGGCTGCGGCTTGCGGTTGGCTCCACGGCAAGCACGCGAAGCCGCCGAAGCGCGATGGGTTGGCCCGCACCGCTGCGGCAAGCCTGTCGTTTGCCTGCCGCGTCAGTTGCACCTGCTGGTCCGCCGGCGCGTTCTGCGAGGGGTCGCTGTGGGACAGGATCTGCATGTCGATGCCATGTGCATCCATCTGCGCGAGACGCCCACCATCCAGGTCGGGGAGGAGCTTCGTTGAAATCTCGAAGCTGACCGTTGAGGGGAGCTTGTCGTCGCCATCGTCGAGGCTTCCGCCGAAGGTGGGCCCGACCTCGGTGAAGTACTTGGCTTCAGACTGCTGTTTGGGCTGACCTGCTTTGAGGAGGTCCTGGTCGGAGGCGTGCTCCTCGACGCAAATGATTCTCATACTGTTCTCCATCGCCGCACCGAGCGGCCAACGTGCGCGAACGCAGGTATTGGCTAGGGTTGGCGGGGCTGCACCGCCTCCATGCGCTGCGTATGAGGTCAGACGCGAGCGGTCGCGTTGCCTTGCCGGGCGCGACGGTTTGCAGGCTCGCTCGACATTGTGGAACTTCGATCTGTCGCTAGCCATCTTCTGCCGAAGATAGAACCGTGCTTGCGCGTCAACGATCTATGAACCGTAGGTGGGTTGAAGGTGAGGCAAAAAAGAATGTCTCTACTGCGGTGCGGGTGCGGCACCCTGCGTCCTGGCCTCTCCCGGTAGGACGAGTGTGGCCACGCAGTGTTTCTCCAGGTGCACCACGGCGGAGCGTTGGCCCAGCTCGACATGCACATCGCGTTCCTCGCCGGTATTGGTCAGCACGAGCACATGGGAGCCGTCCGGGTTGGCGAAGCTGACGTGGTTCAGTTCGGAGGCCTCGCTGTGACTTGCCACACGCAGCGCACCGCGGCGCACATGCTCGGAGAAGTGCCGCAGCGTCCAGTATTGGCCGCTGTACATCAGGGTGCCGTCTGCTTTGAGCGTCACCAGACCGCCGCACGAGAAGGGGCCGATGTTGGGTTTGCCCTGTGCGTCGAGCATCAGATTCCAGGTGATGATGGAGCGGCACCAATTCCTGATCGCCGCCGTAAAGATCGTTCCCCAGCGGGTCCAGTCGTACTGGTATTGCGGGTCTGTGATGTCGGGGCCGCCCTCGGTCCAGTAGAACGGCAGGTTCGGCTCGGCGTCATGCAGCCGGCTCATCATGTCCGGGGTGCCGACGTAGCCATGCCATGCCACCCCGGCGACGTACTTGCGCAACTCGGGGTCCTGCATCTGCCAGCGCACACGCTTCCATAGGTCGTAGTTGTGATCGAGCAGCCAGATCTGGGTCGTCTCACCCTTTCGGCGCAACAAGGGGCCAAGGTGATCGCGGATGAAGTCGCTCTCCAGCTCCGGCGGCCAGAAGGTTGCGGGCATCGAGCCACCCTGGTCTGTTTCCAGCTCATTCTGCGTGGTCACGGCGTCGATGGGCACGCCGGCTGCGCGATACGCTTCCAGAAAGCGGCTGAAGTAGAGAGCATAGGGTGCGAGATGGTTGTGCGTCATCCAGCCGCCGAGCATGGATCCGTACGTCTTCATCCAGCCGGGCGGGCTCCATGGCGAGGAGAGAAGAAACAGGTCAGGGTTGATCTGGCGCATCGCGCGCAGCGCGGGCAGGATGTAGGCGTCGTCGTGCGCGGTGGAGAAGTGCTGCATCGTGACGTCGCCGGGGACGTCATCGTAGCTGTACAGGTCGCGGGAGTAGTCGCTTGCGCCGATGCTGGTGCGGCCGACGTTGAGGTTCATCGCGCCGGGGGCAAATGTGTCGCGCAGGAACTGCTGGCGCGCCGTGGGCTGCATGGTGCTCAGGAGGAAACAGCTTGCATCGGTAAGTGCAGAGCCGAAGCCGAGCATGGGTTGGAAGCGCTGGGCGGGATCAAGGACGACGACATCGCCGGTGGTGGCCGCGCCGTTTCGCGGCTCGAACGGGATGGGCGCGAGGGCCGTGTGCTTCTTGGTTTCGCTGGTGACGTACAGGCGCGCGGTGGCGGCAGCCGGCGCAGACGCCAAAGCCCAACGCGGGTGCAGCGCCGTGAGCGCGGAGGCCGCAGCCGCGGTTTTGAGGAAACGCCGCCTGCCCGAGGCATGCCTGTCTGTCATGGGTGAGCTCCTCTGTGACGTCGTATGTCCGCAAGCACCTCAGGGTTGGGCATCGTCGTTTGATTGTGGAGGCGCTGCCGGGATGCTTGTGTCGCGGTCGGCGCGCAAACGCTGCCGCTCCATCTTTTGCTGCAGGACCACCTTGCTCTTTTCGTCGAGCAGACGAAACTGCGCTTGGGCACGCTCGGACTCGGCGGTGTTGTGCAGGCGGCGATACACGCGCGAAAGCTGAAACCAGGCCTGTTTGGTGGTGTCGTCGTCGAGGTGTTCGTCGATCGTACGCTTGAAGTCGGCGATGGCCGCGTCGTTCTCCCCGAGTTGCAACTCCGCGCGGCCAAGGTAGT
>CAXTRU010000204.1:0-6632 GCA_964246665.1 uncultured Acidobacteriaceae bacterium | reverse complement strand
GCCAGGTTTGAGGAAGCTCCCGCGGAATGGGCTACTAGTACCTACAAGTCGCATTCTCGTCAGGAATGCTGTATCCCCCTGGCGAGTAAGGTTGCGGACTGCCTCCTAGGCCAAAAGCGTCGATCACCGCTACCTCGCACGAACAGTTATGACAACTTGACGCACTGTTCAACTTGGCTTACCATACAGTCTCGCGCAGTTTCGCGCCCGCACCTCCGTGCGCCCGGTGGCCTTCGCATCATACCCGGGCTGGTTTCTCAGGAGGAAAAGCAAGGCTAGCGGTCACGAAGCACTGAGGCGAGACGATCTTCGGCAGCCCGCATCACCGGCCGCCAGGCACTCGGCAGCATCCACGAGCGCTCCGGATCCCTCGCTCCCCAGCCCGGCTCCATGCAGGCTCTGTGCGCCCCAAGACGCAACGTCGGCTTTCGCGCATCCGGCATCGGGCCGTATGCGACGCTTGCCGCCCGTGCCCCTGAAATTTCAGGGCCCAGGCACAATATCTTCGCGCTTCACGCCGGCCACGAAGACGGCAGAGGTAAGGAGTAACCCACAATGTCGACTGTTATCCCCAGCGGCAAGGACATCCAGCGCAAGTGGTTTGTGCTGGACGCAGAGGGCAAGACCCTCGGCCGCCTCGCATCGGAGGCCGCGCAGGTCCTCACCGGCAAGCGGAACCCGCTGTACACGCCCTATATCGACATGGGCGACCACGTCATCGTCGTCAACGCCGAAAAGATCCATGTCACCGGCATGCGCGCGGTGCAAAAGATCTATCGCCGCTATACCGGCTTCCCCGGCGGCCTGCGTGAAGAGAGCTTTATTAAGCTGCTCGCCCGCCGTCCCGAGAAGATTCTGGAAGAGGCGATCAAGGGCATGCTGCCCAAATCAAAGCTCGGCCGCAAAATGGCCACCAAGCTCAAGGTCTACAAGGGCAAGGATCACCCGCACCACGCCCAGCAGCCCCAGCCGCTCGAACTGCGCGGCTAAGGACAGGGCCTAGGGCTTAGGGTTTAGGGTTCAGGGCCCAGGGCTCAACACGGTGTAGCTCCGGGCTTCAGCCCGGAGATTGACGGTTAAGTTTGGGTGGGGCTTCAGCCCCGGAACAAGTTTTTTCTGGACCCTGGGCCCTAAGCCCTGGGCCCTGCTAAGGGATAACGATGGCAGATCTGATTCAGTACTACGGCACGGGGCGGCGCAAGAGCGCCATCGCCCGCGTGTTCCTCCGGCCCGGCTCGGGCGAGTGGAAGGTGAACGGCAAGAGCTTTGAAGAGTACTTCGTGACGCCCGCGCAGCGCGCCGCCGCGAAGCAGCCCTTCGGCATCGCCGACATCAACGAGACCTTCGACGTCTACACCACCGTCAAGGGCGGCGGCGTCAACGGCCAGGCCGATGCGGTCAAGCTCGGCATCGCCCGCGCGCTGATGGAGTTCAACGTCGAACTGCGCAAGACCCTCAAGGCTGCCGGCTTCGTGACGCGCGATTCGCGCGGCAAGGAGCGCAAGAAATACGGCCAGAAGGGCGCCCGCGCTCGGTTCCAGTTCTCGAAGCGCTAATCGCGCTTCGGGTCTAAGTTGTACGTTCTACGTTGTTCGTGGCCTTTGTTTCTTACGTACAACGTACAACTTAGAACTCCGAACTCCGTACCACCCCTCAGCACCGTGCCGGGGGCAAGGAACTCAATCTCCCAACCCAGGGATCAATCGTCTGTCGCCAAGGCTGCGGCCGGTCTCACAGACAGCGATGCCCAGATAAGGATTCACCATGGCAAGTATCACGATGAAGGAGCTGCTCGAAGCGGGCGTTCACTTCGGACATCAAACCAAGCGCTGGAACCCCAAGATGAAAGAATACATCTTCGGCGAGCGCAACGGCATTTACATCATCGATCTCCAGAAGACCCTCAAGATGTTCAAAGAGGCGTCGAAGTTCGTCAGCGATCTGACCTCCACGGGCAAGCTCGTCCTGTTCGTCGGTACCAAGCGCCAGGCGCAGGACGCCGTGGCCGAAGAAGCCAACCGCGCCGGCATGCCCTACATCAACTCGCGCTGGCTGGGTGGTCTGCTCACCAACTGGGTGACGGTGCAAAAGTCGGTGAAGCGGCTTCAGGAGCTCGACGACATGGCGACCGACGGCCGCTATGACCTCCTGACCAAGAAGGAAGTTATCAAGCTGGAGCGTGAGCGCAAGGCACTTTCGACCTCGCTGAGCGGTATCAAGAGCATGCGGCGCCTGCCGGACGCGATCTTTGTCATCGACTCCAATAACGAAGCGATCGCTGTCTCCGAGGCACGCAAGCTCGGCATCCCGGTCGTCGCGGTTGTGGACACGAACTGCGATCCCACCGTGGTCGATTACGTGATCCCCGGCAACGATGACGCCCTGCGCGCCATTCGCCTGTTTACGACCAAGATCGCCGACGCCGCCTATGAAGGCACGCAGATGATCTCCGACAAAGCGTTCTCCAATGAGTACGCCGACGTGCAGCCGATCGCTCCCGAAGCGCATTTCCTGGGCGAGGATGACGGTGATCTGCCGCTGCACGAGGGTCGCATCTCCGCCGGTGCTGCGGCTGATTCGGTCGATGAGGACGCCGAGGACGAGACCATTGACCTTAACGCTGCCCTTGGTGGCGGTATCCGCAAGGCTCCGGCCGCGGAGACCGAACCCGAACCAGCCCCCGCCGAAGCAACGGCCTAACTTCGAGCTCCGCACTCGATCCATCCACGGGCGCGGGCTTCGGCTCGCGCCCTGTTTTCTGTAAGGAGCACGTCATCAACCCAAAAAAATCTGCATTGCTCGCCGGCGCATCCACGATCTCCCTGGCTGCGCTCATTGTTGTGAAGATGGTTGCACTGGACTGGGCCGGCCGTAAGCTCCAAAGCCGGTTTGGGCGCCACTAGTCCGTTCACAAAGTTTTGTTGACGCGTGTCTCTCCGACGAGAGGTCACGCCACAAGAAAAGGAAAAGGCACACATGGCTGACACCGCTACCCCCACCCAACCCGGAGCCAAGATCGACGCGAAGCTCGTCAAGGAGCTTCGCGAAAAGTCCGGCGCGCCCATGGGCGACTGCCTCAAGGCCCTGCAGGAAGCCAACGGCGATATGGAAAACGCCTTCGTCGTGCTGCGTAAGCGCGGCATGGCGTCGGCCGCCAAAAAGGCGTCGCGCACCACCAACGAAGGCGCAGTCGGCACCTACATCCATGCCGGCGGCAAGATCGGCGTGCTACTGGAGTTGAACTGCGAGAGCGACTTCGTCGCGCGCACCGAGGACTTCCAGGATCTGCTCAAGGACATCGCCATGCACATCGCCGCGGTGGATCCGCGTTACGTGAGCAAGGACGACGTCACCCCGGCCGACATCGACCGCGAGAAGGATATCTACCGCGCGCAGGCTGCGTCGTCGGGCAAGCCCGCAAACATCATCGAAAAGATGTTGGAAGGCAAGATGGGCAAGTTCTACGAGGAGGTTTGCCTACTCGAGCAGCCCTTCATCAAGGAGCAGTCGCTCACCATCAGCCAACTCATTGCGCAGAAGGTGGCCAAGCTCGGCGAAAACATCTCCGTCCGGCGTTTTGCCCGCTTCAAGGTCGGCGACCCCAGCTTCACGGTGGCTTCCACCAAGATTGCAACCGAGACCGAAGCGCAGGCGTAAACCTTTGACCAAACTCCCAAGAAAGCCCGGGCCGAGGTCCGGGCTTTCTTGTATGTCGTAAGGTGTCCCATATGCGCCAGCGAACATGCAGGATGTGTGCCCTAGGTGTAAGCCGATTCGCCCTAGCTCTGTTGGTAGTCCTCCTTGGCGCTTGGGCGACAGCTCAGTCCGGCAAGAACGCAACAGCCAGCAACACCGCCAAACAGGCTGCGCCATCTGTGAACGTGGCTGGCGGACCGCTGCGATTGCAGGAGCCACCGAATGTCCTGCGTGGCCAAGTGGCAGCCTTTCCGCGTCTCGTCGCAGGTCGCGATGCCTCGCCCGAGATTGTTGCCAAAATCAACGCCGCATTGCAGCGCGCGGATGAGCGGGGTCGCGCCGCTGCGCTGGACTGTCAACGACAGTTCTTTGAGGAGCAAAAGAAGCATGCACCGGATGCCTGGAAGCGGACGATCGAGGTCACGATGCGCGGGCCACGTTTTGTGTCGTTCCTTGCTTCGGACTCGTACTACTGCGGCGGCGCCTACCCCAACGATGGCTTGCAGTCAGCGCTGGTGTACGACCTCACCACCGGCGCGCCGGTGAACTGGCTCAAGCTGCTTCCGCCCACGGTGCAGTCCGTGGCAAGCACGGCTGCCGATGGAACAAGCGTCGGGTTGGTCACGTGGCCGGCGGTACTGGACCGGGCGCGACAGCACGCAAACCCGGATTGCAAGGATGTGTTTGCGAGCGACGCCGAGGTCAGCTTTGCCCTGAGCTTGAATGCACGCGCCGGCACCCTGGACGCCTTGCCTGTAGACCTGGCCCACGCGGTGCAGGGATGTGGCGACACCGTATCGCTGCCCATCGCAACGTTGCGCCGGCTGGGCGTGGCACCGGCTCTGGTGGACGCCTTGGAGCAAGCTAAGCGAATGCAATGAGGAGCACCGCCCTTGGCAGGAGTGTGTAAGCAGGGGTGTGTCATAACAGACAGGCACGCGACCTAGTCTCTAAATTTGCCCGCAGAACGACGTATCGCCCTCCAAGCGTGTTATACAAGGTAAGCACTGAGCTATGAGAAACCTGTGGCACAACTCGAAGAGTACGCAACGGTCAACGGCGTTTGCGGACTATCTCGTGCCGCGCTCGGTGGACACCTCCACGCAAGGTCGATCCCAGACATAGGTCTGCGATCACCGCGTACCCACCGAGCCCGGACGACAGTCCGGGCTCTTTCTTTTGCTCGCAACGCGATCAGCGCCGCGGGAGCAAACCAACCTTGACCGATCCGGCTACAACCAGCCGCCGGTCAGAAAGGAACCACGGAGAAATACCATGCAGTACATCGACAACATCCCCGTTTTTGGAGAACACGAGGCCAATACGCTGGAGCAGGCTCGCCTGTGCGCGCGCGAGGCAGACCACTTCGCGCTGATGGCCGACGGCCACCTCGGCTACGGCGTGCCCATCGGCGGCGTCATCGCCTCGGAGAGCCGCATCAGCCCCACGGCGGTCGGCTTCGACATCGCCTGCGGCAACAAGGCCGTGCGGCTGGACATGCCTGGCACAGAGCTGCGCGCCAACGTCCATCGCATCATGGACGACATCTGGCACACGCTGAGCTTCGGCGTTGGACAGAAGAACAACGAGCGCGTCGAGCACCCCATGTTCGAGCGCGACGGCCATCCTGGCTGGGCGACCGAAGCGGCCGCGCCCATCAAGCGCAAGGCCGAAGCGCAGCTCGGCACCATCGGCAGCGGCAACCACTATGTCGATCTGTTCACCGATGAACAGGACCGCGTATGGATCGGTGTGCACTTCGGCTCACGCGGCCTGGGGCATGGCATTGCGACGTGGTTTCTGAAGGCTGCGGGCGCGAAGGACGGCATGATGGTGGACCCCGTGTTCCTCGACGTCACGTCCGACCTCGGCGCGCAGTACATCGCCGCGATGCAACTTGGCGGGGCCTACGCGTATGCCGGCCGCGACTGGGTGTGCTCGCGCGTGGCGAAACTGCTGGGCGCGCCGGTCGTGGACGAGGTGCACAACCACCACAACTACGCGTGGCTGGAGGAGCACAACGGCCGCGAGCTGTGGGTGTGCCGCAAGGGCGCCACGCCGGCCTTCCCTGGCCAGCGCGGGTTTGTGGGCGGCACCATGGGCGAGCAGTCGGTGATCCTGGAGGGCATCGCGCCCGACCTCACCACGCCGGAAGGCCGTGAGGTCGACGTGGAGCAGAGGGCGTCGCTCAACTCCACCGTGCACGGCGCCGGGCGCGTGATGGGCCGCAAGCAGGCAACCGGCGTGCGTGACCGCAAGACCGGTGCGGTGAAGCGCGAAGGCCTGGTTAAGCCGGAGATGATGCATGAGTGGCTTCAGCGCTCAAACGTCGTGCTCAAGGGTGGCGGGCTTGATGAGTCGCCGCACTGCTACAAGCGCCTCCATGAGGTAATTGCGGCGCAGGGGAAGACCGTTCGCGTGCTCCATACGCTGACGCCCGTGGGCGTGGCCATGGCCGGTGCGGACGAGTTCGACCCCTACAAGGACTGAGCGCATCTCGCCCAGGTCGTCCGGCACAGGATGGAAGACCCACCGCACGATCGGGTCTTCCTCCGCGGCCGGGTTGACGATGTTTCGGCTCTGCTTACTGCTTGTCATACACGTACACCTGTTTTGCCGGTTCGCCGGTCCGCTGCGTTTCAATCGTCATCGTCTTGCCGTCGGCACTCACGCGCAGCGTGTCATGTTCCACCACGGTGCCGTTTAGCGCATCCACCTCGTGGATCGTGTTCGGCCCCGCTGAGGTCAGGCTCACGGTCCAGCCCTGCTCCGGATGCGGTCCTTGCTCGGTGGCGGGCGTGCCGTCCAGCTTGGCGGTCAGGCTCGACTTGCTCATCGGATAGGTGAAGGTGATCGAGTCCGCCGTGGCTTCCACCTGGGCCACACCATGCGAGCTGGTGGAAACCTTGGTGTTCTGCCATTTGCCTGTCCATGCA
>CAXTRU010000203.1:0-6655 GCA_964246665.1 uncultured Acidobacteriaceae bacterium | reverse complement strand
ATCGTCAGGGGGTGACGCGATGAAGAGCCTGCACTTTCTGTATCACGAACTTCGCCCTGCCAGGAGCCGCTACTCCTACGTGACCCCGTGCGAGGAGTTTGAGGCGCATTGCGCGTTGTTTCGCGCACTGCAGCAGGCTGGTTCAATGGACGTCCTCCGCCCCGAGATCACGTTCGATGATGGCAACGCCTCCGACCTGACCTACGCGGCGCCTTCCTTGGACCGTCATGGGCTGAAGGCGACCTTTTTCGTCACCGCCGGATGGACAGGGCAGCGGCTCGGCTTCATGGATTGGTCTCAGTTGAGAGAGCTGCACGCCGCAGGGCACCAGATTGGCGCGCACGGTATGCACCACAAGCTCCTGACTGGGTGCATCGATGTGGAGCTTCAGCAGGAGTTGCTCGGGGCAAAGCAGCATCTAGAGGATGGTCTTGGTGTTCAGGTTGAGTTGATGTCGCTGCCCGGCGGGCGTGCCAATAGCCGTGTCCTTCGTGCCTGTGAGCACGCCGGCTTCCGGCAGGTCTTCACCTCTGCTCCGAAGGCAGAGGACATGGAGCGCGCGCCGCGTACCGTGGGCAGGCTAAACCTCCTTGCGGGCACCACGGTCGAGTGGCTCGACCAGGTGTTGCATCCTGAAACAGGCGTGCTGTCTCGGTTGCAGCGTGCGCAGCAGGTGAAGACCGCGGCCAAGCTCTTGCTTGGCGACCGGCTCTATGCCCGGCTCTGGGCTGTCGCGAACCGTCAGGAACCAGATGCCGTGGACGCGGAGGCGCCTGTCTTGTGAGGGTGCTTCATCTCATCAGCAGCGGCGGCATGTACGGCGCCGAAGCCGTGATCCTCAACCTTTCACAGCAGCTCAATGAGGCTGGCGGTGATGCGAGCTCCCTCGGCGTCTTCGAGCATGCCGGGCTGCCGGTGCCGACGTTGCACCAGGTTGCTGTCCGCTCGGGTTTGCCTTCCACGTTGCTGCCCTGCAGGGGCCAGATCGACCGCTCCATGTTTCGCGCTCTCCGCCGGCATGTTGAGCTAATGGGCGCGGACGTGGTCCATGCGCATGGGTACAAGGCGGACATCTACGCTTTCCTCGCATTGCGCGGTTCACGACGGCCCGCCCTGGTGTCCACCTGTCACACCTGGTACGACAATGACCTGGCCGTGCGGGTGTATGGTGCGGCCGACCGCTGGGTTTTGCGATCGTTCGATCAGGTTGTGGCTGTTTCCGCAGAGGTGCGTGCTCGATTGCTCCGAGCCGGTGTGGCGCCCGCAAAGGTGCACCTGATTCGGAATGGCATCAGCCTGACGCCGTTTCAGAACGCGCCGCAGGTGCGCGCTGCCAGAGCCGCGAGGTCCTCCTCACTGCGCTTGGGCCTGGTCGGTCGGCTTGCACCGGAAAAAGGAGTCGACCTTTTCCTGAGCGCGGTAGCGCGCATCGCCGACCGCCATCCGGAGGCTCACTTCGTGGTCGCCGGGGACGGCCCTGACCGGGAAGCCCTTGAAGCGCAGATCGAGGGTCTCGGGCTGCAAGGGCGGGCGGAACTGCTTGGTCCTCAGACCGACATGCCCTCCTTTTATGCGTCGCTGGACGTGCTTGTCTCGGCCTCACGACAGGAAGGTCTGCCGATGGCGCTCCTGGAAGGCATGGCCAGCGGCTTGCCCGTGGTTGCCACGAGGGCCGGCGCGGTTCCTGAGATCGTCGTTGCAGGTGAGACCGGGTTGCTCGTTGATGTGAACGATCCGGCGGCTCTTGCCGATGCCATGGAGCGCCTCGTTACGCATCCGGAACTCCGTGAGCAGTTCGGCACCGCCGGCAAACAACGCGTGTTGGACCAATTCTCCGCCCAGCGGATGGCCTCGGAGTACCTCGAGGTGTATCAAGCAGCCCTCGATGCGCGAGGAACGGCTGCCGCGCTGCCGCAGGGGAGCCGCGCTTGACCGCGGAGCCACAGCTTGCTCGCAAAGGTCGAAGGCCGCGCGTCTTCATGATGGACCTGTGGGCGACGGTGCCGTATTACACGGCATATCTGTCCCGCGCGCTCCTCGCTCAGGGCGTCGATCTGCAGGTAGGAGCGATCACGTACTACCTCGACCGGGAGTGTTTTCGCAGCCGCGGCTTGCACCTGCAACCGGGCCTGAGCGATGTGGTCGGGCACTTGAATCTGCCGCGGACCGCACGGCGCATCCTTAAGCTGCTGGAAGGCTCGGCCAACGTCATCGCACTGAGCCTCCGCGCGTCTGTACGTGCTCCGGACGTTGTTCATATCCAATTCCTCCCATTGCTGCGGTCGCGCGTCCCGATCGATCTATGGTTCGTTCGGCTTTGTCGCAAACGTGGGTCGCGACTCGTCCTGACGGTGCATGATTTGCTGCCGCACGATACGGGCGAAGCTCATCGGGCCCTTTATCAGCAGCTATATGCCGAGATGGATGCGCTGATCTGCCATTCCGGACACATTCGGACGCGGCTGCTGCAGGAGTTCGGGGTGCCGGAGCACAAGATCTCCGTCATTCCGCATGGACCGTTCTTCTACGATCTTCCGGAAGGTGACTCTTCTGCGGCACGGGCGGCGTTGAGTGTGGAAGCCGGGCAGGCCGTTGTGTTGTGGCAGGGCCTTATCTTTCCGTACAAGGGCGTCGATCTGCTGCTTGCGGCATGGAAGCAGGTGGAAGCTCGTTCGGACCGCACCACGCTGGTAATTCTGGGTACGGGCGATCCTGTTCTTCTCGAGACTCTGCAGCAGCAGGCCCGTGATCTGGGCCTGCAACGGGTGCGGTTCAACCTGCGTTTTTGTAAGGCGGAAGAACTCGTGGCAGCCTACCGCGCAGCGGCCGTCGTGGTGTACCCTTACCGGGCCATCACCACCAGCGGCGCGTTGGCGACGGGATTGGCCCTTAACAAAGCTATCGTGGCTAGCGATCTTCCTGTATTCCGGGAAGCACTGACCGATGGGGAAACGGCCTTGCTTGTGGACGCAACCGATCCCGATGCGCTGGCTGGGGCGTTGTTGCGCGTTGCGGAAGAACCCGGTCTGCAAGCAAAGCTCGGGGCAAATGTCGCGACGCTGCGCTTTGGCGATCAGTCCTGGTTGGACATCGCGGCAGCTACGGCAAAGGTCTACGACCAGGTTCTGGCCCAGTAGCTTGGAAGGCAGGCTGTGCGGCAACTACAGCGTTGCGTTCAGCACGTCGACCTTTTCGGCCTCGCCACTCATGATTCCCTTGCGGATCTCATCCGGCGACTTGCCCAGTTTGGTTTGCTGGTATGTGTAGATGCCCTCACGCATGCAGGTGGCGCACTCGGCGCCGTGGGTGCCCTCAAAGCATGAGTGCAATGACTTGTGGCCCAGGGCGCGATCGCAGCGGCAATAGCAGGGCTGCGCGTACAGCGCACTCTCCACCTTGGCAGCCATCTGGTACGCGTTCACCTGATAGGGATGTTGAAAGAACACACCCGTGAGCTGCTCGCCGGAAAGCAACGGATGAATCGGACGGTGCGGAGCGACGGTGTAGTAGGCCGGGGTGCTGTCCGTCCCGGGCAGCCAGTGTGCTGACGCCGCGACCGTGGTTGTGGCGAGCAGGGAGTAACGAAGCCACGCGTGCATGCAGCTGATTATTGCATTTCAGTGCTGGCGTTGAGCTCGGCGCAGGCCGGCGGTTGCAGCCCAACCGGCCTCCCGCTAGTTGTGGAGCACCGCGCGGTAGCGCACCTTGTTCTGCTTGACGGAGGCGACCGCCTTGTTGGCGTCCTGCATGGGATACAGCTCGGTGATCGCCTTGATGCCGTGGCGGGCAGCGACGTCCAGCATCTCTGTGAGGTCGTTGGGACTACCGGTCGGACTGCCCGCGATGGACTTCTGCCCACCGATGAGGCTGAACCCGGCAATCTGAAGCGGTTTGGCCGCTGCGCCCAGTACCAACAGGGTGCCTTTGGGGCGAAGCGCGTTGACGAATGCCTGGAAGTCCTGGTCCGCGGCTGCCGTCGAAAGGATGAGATCAAAGGACCCAGCGAGCTTTTTGAGCGCGTTGGTCTCGCGTGTGTTGACGAAGTTGTGCGCACCCAGCGAGCGGGCTTCCGCTTCCTTGTCCTTTGAGGTGGAGAACGCCGTTACCTCGCACCCAAACGCCCGGGCAAACTGTAGCCCCATGTGCCCAAGCCCGCCAATCCCCACCACGGCTACCCGTGACGCGGGCCGCGCAAGGTGGTTGCGCAACGGGCTGTAGACCGTAATCCCCCCGCACAGCAAGGGAGCCGCGTTCTCGCTCGCCAAGGCGTCGGGAATCGGGATCACGAAGCGCCAGTTCACGCGCACGGCGTCTGCAAAGCCGCCGTTGCGGCCGATGCACGTCGGCTGTGCCTTGGGGCAAAGGTGCTCCTTGCCGGACCGGCACCACTCGCAGATGCTACAGGAGTCGGCCTGCCAACCCACACCGACCCGGTCACCCAATCTCACGTTCTTCACCGCAGACCCGAGCGCATGGACCGTGCCGATGATCTCGTGTCCGGGGATGAAGGGGTACCTGCTCATGCCCCAGTCGTTATCGATCAGGTGAACGTCGGAGTGGCAAACGCCGCAGTGCGATATCCGGACTTCCACTTCGTCCGCGCTAAGTTCGTCTACTTTGTAGCGATAGGAAACCAGTTCGGCCCCGGCCGCATGGGCGGCAAGGCCTCGAATCTCGGGCATGGCAAAATCCTGGGCGGTACACGCCGGCGTCTCCAGAGCTTACACCAGGCCCCGGTGGATGGGTACGCCGTGCACCCGGCCCGCGTAAGCCAAAGAGAGCGCATTGTCGTCTATAACAGAGGGCAATGGCCGGCAGCGGCTGCCGCGGCGTCGTGCCTGCGGGGAGTGGAGAAGTCATGAAGATCAAGGGCCAGTGGATTGCAGCATGTGTGGTTGGCTTCGCGCTGAGTGGAAGTGTTTGGGCGCAGACAGCCCCGCCGCCGCAACAGCCGGCTAAGCCCCCCGCCACCGATGACAGCGGGCCCGCGACCACCAACGATAGCATCGTGCTGCCCAAAAAGAAGGATGACGACGCGCCGCCCCCGCCACCTGCGCCGGCCGAGGAAAAGCCGAAGAACCCCAACGGCGACATCTACTCGCTCCGCGTGGATGTACCCATCGTCAACCTGGACGTGAGCGTTCTGCTCGACAAGACCCACCAGTTTGTTCCGGGGTTGAAGCCCGACAACTTCCTTGTTGTAGAGGATGGGGTAGAGCAGCAGGTGCAGACCGTGCGCACCACCAAGACGCCGATCACGGCCGTGATGCTGCTGGAGTTTGCGGCGAACTCCTACTGGCTGATCAACGACATGCAGAACGCCTCGGCTGCCTTCTTCCGCACCCTGCAGCCGGAAGACTATGTCGCCGTGGAAACCTTCGACATTCGCCCACATATTCTATGTGATTTCACCAACAACCGGGACGTTGTCGCCCAGGCGATCAGCAGCCTCATGATCCCGTCCTGGCATGAGACCAACGAGTTCGACGCGCTGTATGAAACGCTCGACCGGCTCAGCCGGGTGGAAGGGCAGAAGTACATCATCCTGATCAGCAGCGGCGTCGACACAATGTCGCGGCTCACCCTGGATCAGATCCTTGCCAAGGTGAAGGCGAGCCAGAACATCACGATCTTTTCCATCGCGACGGGCGGCATGATGCAGCAGATGCGAACCGGCGGCGGGCCGCGTGAGCTGACCTACCTGCAAGCCGAAAACGAGCTCAAGACTTTCTCGCAGATGACCGGCGGCATGTACTTCCAGCCCGTCTTCCAGGGCGAACTGCCCGACATCTTTTCGCGGATCAACGACTCCATCCGCAACAAGTACGTGCTCACCTATCGGCCCACCAACAACAAGAACGACGGCACCTACCGCAAGGTAAAGGTGTACCTGGTGGACAACGAAGGCAAGCCGCTGAAGATGGCTGACGAAAAGGGCAAAGCGCTGAAGTACTCCATCATCGCCCGCGACGGCTACCGGGCGAAGCTGCCGGTGGAGTAAGACTGCATGCTCCAGTTCCGCACGCTAGCCGAGGCGCTGGAACTCGTGTCCGTGGATGGGCGCCATGCAGAGCAGGGCAAGCCCTTCCAGCAGAATCACGCCTTCCAGCCGCGTTGAGAGCGCATGCAAGCGGTCGAAGTGCTGCCGGGCTGGATTGTCCGGCGGCACCGCCTGCACGTCGCCGCCGACGGTGAGGCGATCGGTCTCCATGTGCGGGATTACCGACTGCTGCAGGTACAGCGTCAGCGCCAACATCGAGACAACTAAGGCGATCTCCACGGCGCGGGCGGGATGCGAGTCGTGCATCGCCAATAGCGCCAGCGTGAAGAACAGGTAAATGGCGCCGGCAAACAGCCCGATGCGATGCAATGCCAGCAGCGAACCGCGCACGATGATGCCGGCATGGTGCGCGTCCGGCATCGTCTTGAACGCGACGTTGGCCACGGCCAGAAAGAACACGATGCCGCCCACCCACAACGCCAGCGCAATCAGCCGGAGTGCCCGAAAGGTCAGCTTCATGCGCGCGGCGAGCCTGTCAGTGCTGCCTCAGGGGTAGCGGTAGCCGACGCAGCTTGCATCGCGGCGACGGGGTGCCCAGCGTTGGTGCGGGCCAGTGTGCGCCGCAGAATCAGGTCGAAAGCTGCACGTGCCTGC
>CAXTRU010000202.1:0-6786 GCA_964246665.1 uncultured Acidobacteriaceae bacterium | reverse complement strand
CTTCATCACGGTGGCGCCGAGCGTTACTTGGCCGTCGGCGGCCATCACCACCTGGTCGCCGCGCCGCACGCACAGCACAGTGGTGGAGCGCACACGACGGCCCTGCGCGAGGTCGAGCGGATGATCTGTTTGCGAGGACTTGCGAAGCGTGCCCGCAGACCGAGCGACGCTCCTTGGAGACTTCTTCATGGACACACCGAAGTATATCCCCGGGGAGCGCCGCAAGCCCGGTCAACTACTCCAGTTGCCGGGCGAGGTAGGTGAACGTGATGGCGCGGGTGCGGGCTTCCTGCTGGATGCTGGCGCCGGCGCCGTGGCCGCCTTCGGTGATCTCGTCATAGAAGAACGGCTCGTGATACTCCTCCATCTTGGCCGCGAACTTGCGCGCGTGTTGCGGACCTACGCGGTCGTCCTTGGTGGTGGTGAAGATCAGCGGCGTAGGGTACTTCACGCCCGGCTTGAGCTGGTTGTAGGGCGAGATGCCGGCGAGGAAGGTGCGCTCACCCGGATTGTCGACTGAGCCGTACTCGCCCACCCAGCTTGCGCCCGCGGCAATGTGCTCGAAGCGCAGCATGTCCAGCAGCGGTACCTGGATCACGATGGCGTGCCACAGGTCGGGATGCTGCGTCATCTCAACACCCATCAGCAGGCCGCCGTTGGAGCCACCCTCGATGCCAAGATGCGGCGTGGAGGTGATCTTGCGCGCGATCAGATCCTGACCTACAGCGGCAAAATCGTCATAGATGCGCTGACGATGCGTCTTCAGCCCAGCCTCGTGCCACGCCGGCCCAAACTCGCCGCCGCCGCGGATGTTGGCGAGGACGTACACATTGCCCTTTTCCAGCCACAGCTTGCCTACCTCGGCGGAATAGCTCGGCGTTTCGGCAACTTCAAAGCCACCGTACGCCGTGAGCAAGGTCGGGTTGGAGCCGTCGAGCTTCCAGTCTTTGCGATGCACGACGAAGTACGGCACCTTGGTGCCATCCTTGCTGGTGGCTTCGAACTGCTCGACGGTTTCGTTCGAGGCATCGAAGCGCGGCGGTTCGCTCTTCGCCTCGGCGATAGTGCCCTTGGCGGCATCGCCAAAGTACACGCTGTTCGGCGTCAAGAAGCCGGTGACGCCAAGGAAGAACTTGTCGTCGGTTTCGTTGGCGGACGCGATGCGGACGGCGATGTTTTCAGGAAGAGCAAGGCGTTGCTTCGTCCAGCCATTGGCCGATGGCGTGTAGACGTAGGCCCGGCCTTGCACATTGGCCAGCGTCGTCAGGATCACGCGTGTGCTGGTGTGGCCGACGTTCTCGAGAAACTCACGATCAGACGGTGCGAACACAACCGAGGGCTTCAGGTGTGCAGGATCCTTCACCACATCCGCGAGCTTCATCTCCAGCAGCGAGCCCTGCACAAAGCTCTGCGCGCTGCCCTCAGGCTTCCAATTCTCGCGAATCTCGACCAGCACGCGGCCGTCGACCATACCGCTGATGTTGGCCTTGGCAGGGATGGCGAGACGCTCGACGCCACGCGGCGTCTGCACGAAGTTTTGGAACTCGAAGAATGTGACGCCGCGGGTAAACGTGACAAGCTGGTGCCCTTGCGCATCGTGCAGCACGCGGGAAGAGGAGCCAAGTTGATCTGTCGCCTGGCCGCGGAAGATTTCGGTTGCGCTGTCCAGCGGCGCTCCCCGCTTGCACTGCTTCACGATGAAGGCATAGCCCGAGTTGGTCATCGTGCCCGGGCCCCAGTCGCGGTCCACCAGCAGCGTGTCTTTGTCCACCCAACTCACACCCTGCTTGCTGTGCGGCAACGTGAAGCCGCCATCGACGAATTGCCCGGTCTTCAGGTTTAACTCGCGTTCCGTGGTGGCGTCCTCACCACCTGCGGAGATGGCTACCATGCAGTAGCGATCGCCGGGAAACAGGCAGCTTTGGCCTTTGGGCACCCAGCCGACGTGCTCTTGTTTGCCCAACGCGTCGAAGTCAATCACAGTTTGCCAGTGAGGCTCGGCGGTCAAGTAATCCTGCACCGAGGTCTTGCGGAAGAGCCCGCGCGGATGGTCCTTGTCGCGCCAGTTGTTATACACGTCGTCGCCGCGCAACGTGGGTGCAGGCAGGCGCCGTGGATCTTCTTCAACCTTCAGCGCATCCGCAAGAAACGGCTTGTAGTGCGGGTCCTGCTCTAGAACGGCGGCGCTCTTGGCGTTCTCCGCCTTCACCCACTCCATGGAACGCGGGCCGGAAACGTCCTCCAGCCAGATATACTTGTCGTTCGCGTCAGAGTTAGCCGCGGATTGCTGCGCGTGAGCACCGCACAACGTCAGCGAGCAAGCGACGGCACCGAGGGCAATCACATTAGGCAAACTGCGGGCGCGAGGCTTGGGGCGATCTGAACCGGCTTGCAACAAAGGAGACGACCTCCGGGGCTTTTGTCAGAATGTAACGCCACTCTAACAAATCGCCATGCGCGAAGGTCGCCTTTGCGCCAACTTGCTATTGCCCGCTAGGTGTACCGGTCATGGGCTTGCCGACCTTGCGGACAGCCGCGTCCACCACGGCAAACAGCAACTGATCGGTATCCTGCTTGGCCGCGGTCTTGATCATCTCGCCCACCTGACGGCCGGTATCCGCATCTTCCGGCAGCGACAGACTGCGATTGCGCGCGGAGATCTCGGCAAGCTGGGTCACCATCTCGAAGAATGTAGCTTCGTTCTTTCCGCTTAACAACCATGCTTGGTGCACGGTGGCCGTCAGCAACTGGTCGTTGGTCCAGGTCGGTGTGGCTGCGGTTTGGCTACTGGCCGACGGTGGGGCAATCGGGGCGTTCTGTTGCGCGAAGCAGGGAGCCGCGGCGAGTAGAGCAACCATCAGCGGAGCGGTCAGAGGCATTGAGAGGCGCATAGATTTCCTTTCGAATTCGATTCTTAAGCGTTGATCGGATCGGTGGTTCTTCGGATCTAGCGCCGTTCGTAGTAGTTCCGTTTTTCGTTTTCCTGGTGCGCGTGGCCCGCAATGGCACCGATGCCCGCGCCCGCCGCTCCGCCGATGATGGCGCCCTTAAGGCCGCCGCCAAACGCTGCCCCAAGCACGGCACCGCCCGCACCGCCGATGGCCGCACCTGTCCCGGTGCCGACGCCATGTCCGTGATAGCGGTCGTCATAGCCGCGCTGATCGTAGCCGCGCTGTCCAGAGCCGTAGTCCTGCCCGCGGTTGTAGTCGCCACCGCGCCCGCCGTTGTAGGCACCGTTATAGAAGTCCTGGTGGTGGTTATGTCCTTGCTCATACTGCGCAGTGCCCGGTGTGGGCAACGCAAGCAGTGGGCCTGCAGCCAGCACCATTGCGCATAGCTTTGTTTTCCAAAGACGCATGTCGTTCCTTTCCCTCACGACTGCCAGCAGCCGTGTCGGTCCGTCCTCCAGTTCGATGCGGAACACACGGCAGGGGAGGGTTGCACCCGACCGAATGGCACGAAAGCCGTCTACGGCGTCCAAGGGCAAGGGAGTGTCTGACCATGAACTACGTTCCACTTGGATCGACTGGTGTTCGCGTTTCGCCCATCTGTCTTGGCATGATGACCTACGGCTCAAAGAAGTGGCGGGAATGGGTGCTGGAAGAAGAGGAGTCCCGACCCTTCGTGCGGCACGCGGTTGAGGCGGGTATCAACTTCTTCGACACCGCGGATGTGTACTCGCTGGGCGCGAGCGAAGAGATCACCGGCAAGCTGCTGCGGGAGTTTGTTCCGCGCCGCGACGACTTTGTGCTGGCCACCAAGGTGTACAACCCGATGAGCGATGCGCCGAACGATCGCGGGCTTTCGCGCAAGCACATCCTTGCTTCCATCGACCGTAGTCTCGAGCGCCTGGGCGTGGATTCCGTCGATTTGTACCAGATCCATCGCTTCGACAAAGAAACGCCGATCGAGGAGACCTGCGAGGCGTTGGACGAAGTGGTAAAGACGGGCAAGGCCCTCTACATTGGCGCGTCCAGCATGTATGCGTGGCAGTTCCTGAAGATGCTGTCGTTTCAGAAGGCAAACGGCCTTGCGCAGTTTGTGACGATGCAGAACCACTACAACCTGGTGTATCGCGAAGAAGAGCGCGAGATGATTCCGCTCTGCATCGACCAAGGTGTCGGCTGCATTCCGTGGAGCCCGCTGGCGCGAGGCTTTCTGACGGGAACGCGCAAGCGTGGTGACGGCAAGAGTGAAACCACGCGCGCCCGCACGGACGACTTCGGGCATGGCCTGTACTACCGCGACACCGATTGGGACATCGTGGACCGCGTTGCCGAGGTGGCGGAGGCCCGCGGCGTGAAGCCCGCACAGATCGCGCTTGCCTGGGTGATGGGCAAGCCCGGTGTGAGTTCGCCCATCATCGGCGCCAGCAAGATGTACCAGATGGACGATGCGCTGGGCGCGTTGGACTTGAAGCTGAGCGAGGAAGAGATCAAGCGGCTCGAAGAACCTTATGAGCCCCATCCCATTCTGGGACACAGCTAGCCGCTAGTAATGACCCGTCTTTGGGAGTGACGGGCTGCGGAGCCAGGGCTAATCTCAGGGCAGTTTGGGTCCTACACGTCCCGCATTGCGGAGTGCAGGGCGTGTGGGTTCCCAACTACGCTCCGTTCTGGCCGCAGCGGGATACGCTTCGGCCGTGTCCCAGCTTCGCTCAACCCCCAGGATTCTTGCTTGCCGCCGAGCTTGATCGCAAGCCAATTGCATCGTTTCCTTCTGTGTCGGCGCGAAGCGCCCCTGCGTCCGCGCCGGCACAGCATTTTCTTTTGCCTTTTGTTGCTCGTCTTCGGTCGCCTGCCCGCAATGACGCAAGCGAGCCGGTCCACATCGAAGTTGGGCAACGCCGCTGCCGCCCAACGACAGGCGCGACAGTTTCTCGGCGGACGCTCGTCGGCGCATACATCGAACGATGCTTCGCAAACTGGAGCGGGCCTCAGCGCGGATGCCTTGGTGCGGGTCCGTGCGGCACGTGCGGCCATGGGATCGTCGCCTGCAGCAGCGCTCGCCGACCTTTCCGGTGTATGGACGCCACTTGGCCCGGCAACGGTCAACTCAAGTCTTTACGGCGCAACTACGGGCCGTGTTACGTCCATAGCCGTGGATCCAAACGACCCTTCCGGCAATACCGTCTGGTTGGGAACGACGGGCGGCGGTGTGTGGAAGAGCATCAACGCTGCGGGGCCGCTGGCAATCGTGACATTTGCACCGCTGACGGACACCCTCTCGGTGTTTGCGCAAAACGCCGGCACAAGCCTGACAGCGTCGCTATCGATCGGCGCCGTCGCCGTGCAGCCCACGCCCAATCCCATTGTGCTTGCCGGCACGGGCGACCCGAACGATGCCACCGACTCGTACTACGGCGAAGGCATTCTCCGCTCGGCCGACGGTGGGCAGACCTGGACTATTGCGGTTGCGTCGCAGGATGGGGTAAACGGCACCCACAGTTTTGCCGGCCTTTCGACGGCCGGACTCGCCTGGAGCACGGCGACGCCCTCCGTGGCGGTTGCGGCGATGTCTTCCGCTGCCGAGGCGTCCGTTGTGGGTGGGGTCACGACCGGGGCGCTTCCCGGCCTGTACTTTTCCACCGACGCGGGCGGGACCTGGCAAACGGCCACCGTGATGGATGGCGCGCGTACCGTGCAAGCGCCGGCGACCAACGGCTCCGTAGGCACGGGCGCAGCAGCGACCTCTGTGGTTTGGAGCGCGCAACGCGGTATGTTTTTCGCCGCACTGCAAGCGCATGGGTACTACAGCTCCACCGACGGCCAAAACTGGACGCGCCTGCCGAATCAGCCGGGCACCGGTCTGACCACGGCGAACTGTCCTGGGGATCTGGGTCAGGGCAGTACGAAGTGCCCCATCTTCCGCGGCGTTCTGGCCGTGCAGCCTGTCACCGGCGACACCTATGCCTTGACCGTGGATGCCGCCGATCATGACCAGGGCCTATGGCAGGACCTCTGCAACCTGGGCAGTAACGGACAGTGCGCTTCCGCCACCCCAACCTTCGCCACACGCGTTGACGGAGGTGCGCTTGAGGTCGGGCAGGGGGCCGTTGGCGGGTCGACGCAGATCGCGCAAGGCACCTACGACCTCACCCTGCTGGCAACCCCGTCAAGCGGGGGCGGTACCTTACTCTTCGCGGGCACCATGGACCTGTACCGCTGTGCGTTGGCGGCCGGCAGCTCTACCTGCGCGCTTCGGAACACCACGAATGCGGCCAACGGCTGCAATGCACCCGCCCTGGTCGCCCCGGCGGAGCACGCGCTGGCTGCCGCCGTAAATGGGTCCAACGCGCCGATTGTGTTCCTTGGCAACGACGGCGGGCTGTGGCGGTCCACCGACGGCGTTGCGGAGACCGGATCGGCATGCGCTGCAACGGACGCAAGTCACTTCCAGAACCTTAATCCGGCGATTGGCTCGGGTGGCTCGCTTGCGGAGGTCATCGGCTTCGCACAGGACCCAAGTCAGGCGGGGACGTTGATTGTCGGCCTTGGTGCGAACGGCTCCGCCGCCACCACCGCAGCGGGACCCGCCACGGCCTGGTCGCAACTGTCGGGCGGGGAAGGCGGTTTTCCGCAGATTGACCCCGTCACGCCGGCTAATTGGTACGTCGCCATCGGTGCCGGCGTGAACGTAAAGCACTGCAGCGCTGGAGCCTCCTGTGGTATTGCGGACTTTGCAGGATCGTCGGACATCGGGGCGCTTCAGACAGACTTTGACGCTGCCGTGCTGGACGCGCCGACGCTGCTGGATCCTCTGATGACGAGCAATCTCGCAACCGGC
>CAXTRU010000201.1:0-6796 GCA_964246665.1 uncultured Acidobacteriaceae bacterium | reverse complement strand
GTGAACAACGCGAGATGTCGATCTATGCGCTCCATGTGGCCAAGGGCGGTCCGAAACTTGGCAAGAGTGTGTCCGACCCAGAAGCGCCCCAGGATCAAACGGGGAGCGGGGGCCGGACCAATCGTTGGCGTTTTACCAATAACTCGATGGTGGAGTTTGCCAAATTTCTTCAGACTCGGGTGGACAGGCCGGTCGTCGACCAAACGGGGCTACAGGGGAAGTACAGCTTTGCGCTGAACTGGGCGTCAGATGATGCGCCGGAAAGCGATGCCGACCCAGTGCCGGGCATGTTGACCGCGCTGGTGGAACAGATCGGGTTGAAGCTCGAAGTGACAAAAGGGTTGGCGGAGGTGCTGGCCGTCGAGCACATCGAGCGGCCCTCGCCTAACTGAGGAGGTTGGTTTGACAGCGAAAGATCAGCGGTTGGAGAGGATCGTTTTGCCGCCTGCGGCCGCAAGGGCGTGCACGGGACCGAGCCGGACGAGTTCTGGGGTGCGCTCGTCGGGGTGATAGGTGAGCAGGAAGACCCTGTGCGCACCGACCCATTGCCGGGCGAGGTCAGCATCGCTCCAGAAGATGCGCGGGGCGTCGGGCCAGAAGCTGCCGAACCATGGGCCGTTCACATGCCCATTGACGAGGTAGACCGGGGGTTCGCCGTAGAACAGCAGGGTTGAGCCGGCGGTCAGTTCGCCGTCGATCGCCACAAGGTCGCCCGGCTGCCGCCGCTGCTGGATATCCTGTGCGAGTCCCTTGGATCCCAGGATTGGGTAGAAGCGCACCAGGCCTTCGTGAGCGCCGAGCAGCACAGCCGTCATCGCAGCCGCAAGCAACAGGTTGGCGGCATAGGTGCTGCCGCGGCGGCGCAGGAGGTGTAAGCCCGGGCCGATCAGCAGCATGCCGAGCGCCACGGTCACCAGCGGGCCGCGAAAAAGGCCCATCGCTCTCCCGGTAAGGTCGAAGACGTGGCCCAACGAAAGCGTGTACAGGTCGGGGTTGGAACTCAGAAGATCGCTGAGCGTTGCACCGGGTGCAGGCTTTGGCGCGGTGATTGCGAAGTAGCCGCAGACAGCACAGAGCAAAGCGCCAAGCGGAACCAGGAACCAGCGCGAGGCGGCGAGGGTCTGGCGTCTCGCAAGGCTTGCTGGGGAGCTTTCGTCGAAGCCAGCAGGGGCGTCCGCTGCTGCGAGCAGGCCACCGGCGAGCAGTGCGAGTGCCGGCAGCGCCGGGAGGTGGTAGTACTCCTGGCGCGACGAAAGCGTGAAGAAGCCAAGGATGAGGCCGGCCCAAAGGAGAAGCGACTGGGCGGCTTCTCCGGAGCTTTGCCGGCGTAAAGCACCGATGGCGTTCGCAATGGCGGGGAACACAAAGCCTGTCCAGGGGATGAGCCAAAGGAAGAGCAGCAGCCAGAAGAGCGGAACAGGGACCTGGCCGTAGTCATGCGGGATGCGCTTCTGCAGGAAGCGAGCGATGTGCTCGTTGTAGAGGTAAAACCAGGTCCAGCCGGCACGCGCGGGCAAGCCAAGGCCGGGCGGCATGGCGATGGGCGGGTTCCGCAGCGCGGCGAGGATGTGCCACGGCGCAGCAATCAGGAGAAAGACGAGCGTGCTGAGCCCGAGGTGAAAGTGCTTCAGGGCTGCGAGTCGGCGGGTCCAAAGCAGGTAAAGGACCACGAAGCCGAGCGGGAAAACAAGGCCGATGAGGCCCTTGGTAAGCACGTTCAGGGCAGCGACAACGGCGAAGGCGAGGCTGGGTGCGAGCGTGGATCGGCGCTGGGCGACAGACTGGTCTGCGCCATGGTCCAGGCGCTCGAGTGCGATCAGGAGCAGGTGGACGGAAAGCGTCATCCATAGGGCGATCAGGATGTCCGGGATGTAAAAGCGCGTGTACAGGTACGGCCCGATCGAGACGCCGGTGGCCAGCGCAGCATACAGGCCACCACGGTCGCGCGCCCCTTTCGGCGAAACAGCCGCGAAGAGTCGGATGCCGAGCGCATACACCGCAAAGAGCAGCGCCAGGACGCCGAGCGCGAGTGGAAGGCGCGCGGCCCAGTCATGCGGCCCGAACAGGCGCATGCACCCGGCGGCCATCCAGTACATCAACGGCGGCTTGTCAAAGAAGCGGATGCCGTCCAGGTAGGGCGTGACGTAGTCATGACGCGCCAGCATCTCGCGCGCGATCTCGGTGTAGACGGAATCGACGTCGTCGAGCAGCCCCGGTGAAAAAAGGCCAAAAAAGAAGTAAAGGATTGCCCAGAAGCTGCCGATAAGGAGAAGAGAAGACGGCTGCCATCGACGTTGCGGCCGGGAGGTATGTGGCGTGCTCCTGCTCAATGCGGGCTGGATCCAGTCTTGCGTGCTGTGTGCTGTCGTCTGCTCAAGGGTAGCAATCCGGACGGTGTTGTTGGTGACGATGTCCAGGGTGCGCGTGCCTGAACACCTGACCGCCGGTTCGTGCGGAGCGGCCGTCGCACCGTTAGAGGCGTACGTCCCCGGCCTCCAAGGCTGAGCCTCGCAAAACTTTGCGCTCAGTGTGCAGTTCCCAAGCGCTCGGAGCGTGGAGTCGTCCCCGGCATGTAGATTGGACCTGCAGACTGCACGTACAGGAGTGACCCGAGGCCTATGCCCACCTTTGCCGCGATTGACATTGGATCGAACTCCTGCCGGTTGGCGATTGCCGAGGTGACCCAGCAGCACAAGCTGCGAACCCTACATGAGGATCGCGAGGTCACGCGCTTGGGCGAGAGCGTCTTTGAGGCTGGGGTCATCTCCCCGGAGGCGATGGCCAACACCATCAAGGCGCTGAAGCGTTTCCACAAATCAGTGCAGGAGCACGTCGTCGACCAGGTCCGCGTGGTCGCCACCAGTGCCACCCGCGACGCGCTCAACGCCGAGGCGTTTCGCACCTGGGTAAAGTCATCCACCGGATGGACGCTGGAAGTGATCAGCGGCCTGGAGGAGGGGCGCCTGATTCACCTCGGCGTCATGGCGCAGGAGCCGGATGCGCGCAAGCGGAGTCTGTTGATCGACCTTGGTGGCGGCTCCTGCGAAGTCACGCTATCGGACGCAGGGCGCATTCAGGAGATGGTGAGCCTGCCGCTGGGAGCCGTGCGGCTGCAGCAGGAGTTCCTGCGCTCAGACCCACCCTCGAAGCAGGACATGGGCCGCCTTCGGCAGTTCATCGATCGCGAGCTGTCGAGGCTGGATCGCAAGATCGGCAGGCCCAAGGTGGATGTGGTGATTGCGACCTCGGGTACCGCCGCAGCCCTGGCCGAAGCAAGCCACGCTTTGCCGGCAGAGGGCGCCATTGAAAAGCACGTGGCCAAAGCGGTGCGCGGCCGCAAGGCAGCGGCACCCGCGGTCTTGGAGACCAACACCTCCGCTGTTCGGCGGCTCGCTGACCGCCTGTTGAAGATGTCCAACGCGCAACGGGCCGCCGTGCCCGGCATCGGGCCCAAGCGCTCGGAGATCATCGTCGGGGGCGCCCAGGTCTATGCCGCCCTGCTGGAGCGCGCCGGGTTGGGCGGCTTCCGCTACTCGCCGCTTGGCCTACGCGACGGCGTGCTGGCGCAGATGCTGGCCGATGCAGACACGCACGCCAGTGTGCACCGCACGATGGAGTCGGAACGCTGGGAAGGCGTGCTGGAGGTTTGCCGCCGGTACCGTGTCGATCCCGCCAAGGCGGAGCCGGTCCGCAAGCAGGCGGAGGCGCTGTTTGACGGCCTGGAGAAGATCCATGAACTGCCGGAAGAGTATCGCTTATGGCTTGGCTCTGCCGCCATGATGCGCGATGTCGGCAAATTTATGAATCACCAGGGGCACCACCGGCACACACAGTACATTGTGGCGAACTCGGAGATCTTCGGATTCTCGCCGGTGCAGCGGGCGATTGTGGCGGCGATCGCGCGCTACCTGGGCAAGAGCCGGCCGGAGCCCATGGACCGTCCCATGCGCGCGGTGCCCGTGGAAGAGCACACAAACGTGACGCGTGCCGTGGTGTTGCTACGCCTTGCCCAAGCCATGTGCGGGGATCGTGCGGGCGGCTCACTCAAGGGCAAGGCGCTGGTATATCCCAAGCGGGTACTGCTGCAATTGCACGCGTCCCGCGGTGGGGCGGAGCTGGAGATGTGGTCGCTGAAGAAAGAAACGGCTTACTTCCGCGAGGTTTTCCGGCGAGAGCTCTTCGTCGAAGTGGCGTAGAGCGATCGCACCAGGCGCGGGTCCAGCAGCCACTTCAACACGGCCGGGCCGCGTTCCACCGTCACGCGCGCAATGGCTCCTTTGCGCAGACGAAGGTTAGCCATGGTCTGCGCGTTCTCGCGATCCGCGTTGCCGACCACAAGCTGCCCGAGAAACGCCGTCATGTTTGGGTTATGGCCCACCATCAAGACATTGTCATAGGTGCGGCACTCGTGTAGCAGCCGTTGAAACTGCGCAAAATCCGCACCGGGCTCAAGTGCCTGCGCGTGCAGGATCTTTGCCTCGTAGCCCATCTCCGTGCCGATCAGTTGCGCCGTTTGCAGGCAGCGTTTTAGCGGGCTGGAGACGATAAGGTCGAAGCTGATGCGAAGATTGCTCAGCACCTGAGCCAGCTGCAGACAATGGCGCTTTCCGTCCTTGTCCAGCGGACGCTTCACGTCGAGCTTGGGGTTTGTGCGACGTGTACCGGCGCTGGCATGGCGCATCAGAAAGATGTCCAGGCCGCTGCGGTTCGGGTGCGTGAAGTAGGTAAGGGAAGAACCAGCCTCCGTGGCCTTCGTGCCTTCCGCAGCAGCATGGGAATGTCCCGTGTGCGCGGCATCCTTAGCCGTCGGCACAGCCTCGAGGGCTGAGGGAAGCGGCAAAACACTGACGTCGTCGTTCAAAGGGTGACTCACGGTAGGGTGGATGACTGCGGGCGTGCCGAAGTTGCGCCAAGCTGCGGTTCCGCCCCAAGCCGCGACGGCCCAAGCTGCCAGAGCTCGCTGTAGACTAGCCCTTTCAGCCACGCGCCATGATGAATGCGGTGAAAACCCGCGCTTCGAAGCGCTCCCTGGATCTCGGGCAGTTGCTGCGGCTTCAGCCCCGTGAGCAGCCGAAAAACAAAGTACAAGGCGCGCACATAGCAACGCGCCAGGGTGCGCCAGGGTTGGTGCCGGGGAATGCCAAACTCCGAGAGGACCCAATAGCAACCCGGCTTCACAACGCCCGCAAGCGTACGCCCTAAGCGGTCCACGTCTGCTTGCGGGAGGCAGTCCAGAAAGAAATGGGTAGCGATGAGGTCAATGCCGCGGAGGTCGAGGTCGGCTGGAAGCGCAACGGCAGAGGCCTGCCGTGCCGACACTCGAGATCCAGCGAAGCTGCAGCGTCGCGTGAGCAAAGCGAGCATGCGTTTGCTGGTGTCAACGGCCGTTGCTTGCATGGCCGGGGCACGGCGCAACAGGGCGGCAAGAAAGCGCCCATCGCCATCACCGAAGACAAGAGCGTGGCGCGCATGCTGGATGTGTGGGAGGAAGCGCTCGCGCGCGCGGGTGAGAAAACGGCCAAGGAAGGCGTACTCGGCCCAGCGATAGATGCGCGCGATCCGGTCGAAATCAGCCTCACCTTGCCGTGAAGCCATGCTTCGGGTGATGTAGCCGTGCTCGCTCATACGTGGTGACCCAGCAGAAACGCTACCGGCAAGGGTGTCAGCAGCACCAAATCCGCAAGTGCGCGAAGCGTAAGAGGCGACAGACTTCTACGGCGCGCATGCAGCAGAAGAAGCAACGCGCCACTGCACAGGCAGGCAAGCGGGACGGCTCGGGGATGGGCGGCATGCGGCCAAGCAGCCATGTTCACATGGGGCACGGGCTGCCATCCGAGCAACAGGCCATTCCCGAGCAGGGCACCGGCAAAGGCGATGGGTGTGAGATGCCGCACGGCCCAGCGCGTCGTCGAATGTACATGTTGGCTGCCGTGCGGGTGCTCCCACGCGAAAAGGAAAAGGCAGTTCAAGGTACACAGCAGGGCGAACGACAGGGCGCACACGGCCAAGGCGGGCCGAAGCGCAGGCGCTCGCGCCACCGTCGGGATGAACACAGCCGCTGGGAAAAAGATTCCGACCGCGAGTTCCTTGGGCAGACGGTGTGATGTGGTGGAAGGCGCAGGGCGGGCATGCACCAGCAGCAGCCACACGAAGAGCAAGCTGGCCAACAAAACATAGAGGTGCAGCACGGCGTCGCTGGTAAGGTGCAGCAGAACAACCAACGGCAGCGACGCGCACAGGATGGCGCTGACAAAGCGTTTTCCGTGCCGGTGGTGGAAGCGGTGACGCTCCTCCAATTGGAGGCTTGCCGGTGCTGTGAACAGGGGTTTGGCGTCCAACAGGCGGTCTGCGGCGTAAAGCATCCACACAGCCGTAAACATCGCCGTTACATCCGTCCAGGGTAGCCGGATACCCGCGGTCCAGCCGACGAACGCGGTCCACACCGCGGCCACCGTGGGTGCATCGAGCGACAGCAAGTGCCAAAGCTCCAGGGGCGAGTAGCGCGACGACACGGCGCCGACGCCCTGCACCAGGAAGGGCCGGCCCGCAGACCTCCGATCAGGGACCGGCGGTGCCGCCCTGTGGGGAGCGGCGCTCCGTTGCCAGCCTAGGTGATCGTGGTTGGTTCGTGTCGGCTTGATGAACTCAGCGCTCCCTCAGAGTCGTGGGTTCGTAGTTGGACGGTGCCTCCGACGTGCGAACGGTCAGCGGCCGGACGAGCCGAAAGCGGATGACACTCTCTGAGGGGATGGTAACTTGCTGGCCGCGCGTTGCGCCCTGCAGCACAGCGCCACCC
>CAXTRU010000200.1:3927-6883 GCA_964246665.1 uncultured Acidobacteriaceae bacterium | reverse complement strand
GCCCGCACACCAGCCACTTCGAACCCGACCCTGACCCAACCCTGCGCACCGGCGTCACCGCCATGACAACCGCCGCGATCGCCCTGCTGCACTAGCCCTGACAGCCTCGCAGCAATCGCCCTAAACAACCGTTGCGGGGCCAATCTCCCAGTCGGCCAGTTTGCCCATCGGCGTACGCGGTATCGCACCACCAAAGGTGAACGCGCGCACGCGCTCCGGTGCTGAAAGCGTCCGCGTCCACGCCTCCAGCGCCTCCGCCAGCTCAGCTTCAGCCACACTCCCATCAGGCACAACAAACGCCTTCAGCCTGTCTCCGCGGCCCTCGGTACAAAGCCGTACCGCAGCTTCCGCAACACCGGGCATCGCACACATCTGCTCCTGCAGCCGCTTCGGATACACGTTCACACCGCCCACCTGCACAGCGCCATCCAGACGACCCCGCACCGCAAAGCTCCCATCCGCGGCAACGTCCACCTCGTCCTGCAGTGAGAATCTCTTCCCATCGCAGTCCTGCAACACCGCGGCGAGTTCAGCACCGCGCTCCGCCCAACGCCAGTGAGACATCAACGTGTACCGCATCTCCGGGTAACTCCGCACACCTATGCCAGCCGTCTCGGAACTGCCGTAAACCTCCGTAAAGCTAGCCAACCCACTCTGCACCAGGGTGCGCTTCAGCGTCTCCGGGCACGGTGCAGTCGAAGTGATGCCCTGCACACCGTCAGGCCACTCCGAGATCGAACGCGCCATCCACTCCCACCGCGTCGGAAACGACACAACCCCGTCACCAGCACGGAGCGCCCGCAACAACGCTCCAGGAGCCAACCCAGTCGCTTCCACCACAGGTACATCCATCACAGACGGCAGCATCGCGGTAAACAGGAAGCCGTAGATGTGGTGCGCCGGCGCCAACGCGATCACGCGCTGCATCCCGGCAAACCGTTCCGCCAGAAAGTGAATCTCGCGCTGCAGATGGGCCATATCGTGCGTGCAGCGCTTGGGCGCACCGCTCGAGCCGGACGTGCTGAACGTAATGCGCTGCCCAGCCGTGTTCCACCCGGCATCAACGATGTCGAGCCAGTCACCAGACGTCCGCGCGCCTAGCAGGCTGTCCTCCACCTGCGCGTCATACAGGCAAAACATCTCGTTCACCGCAGCCGCCAGCCAAAGCCGCTCCAGCGAATCGCAGCCCAGCGCCAAAGTGCCGCTGTCCCCCATTAGGAGGGACTCCGGCCAGGCCTCCTCAGCCGTCAGGCCATGCGTTCTCGCAACCCTGCCAGGGCTGTTGCGGGCAAGCTCTGCGGTCAGCAGGCTCTGCATCACGCGCCGCAGTGCCTCACGCCTCAGCCAAGCCATCGCTGCTCCGTTGTGGTCTCAGGACTCGGCTCGGTTCGGTCGCGCCCTGCCCGCTTGGCGGTGTAGAGCGCCTGGTCGGCCACTGCCAGCAGGTCGGACGACCCAGCCGTAAAGCCATCCATCTCCGCGCAGCCGAAGCTGGCCGTCACCGAAAGATTATGGGTGGCCAGCTTGCGCGAAGCAAGGCCGGCACGCATGCGCTCGGCGATGTTCACTGCATGCCCAAGCGTCGTGTTCGGCAGCAAAGCGCAGAACTCCTCGCCACCCAGCCGCGCAAAGGTGTCGCCAGGACGGAGCAGGCCTCGCGCTACCTCCGTAAAGATCTTCAGTACCTCGTCGCCCGCTGCATGTCCGTGCGTGTCGTTCACCCGCTTGAAGTGATCGAGATCGATCGCAATCATTGCCAAGGGCTGCCCTGTCTGCCGCGCGCGCGTGAACTCCCGTTCCGCAACCGTGAAAAAGTGGGCCCGGTTGCACGCGCCGGTCAGGTGATCCTTCCGTAGGAGGTCGACAATTTGGCTTGCCTCCGCATGCTTTCGCGAAACGTCGCGCAGCACCATAAGGTAGCCCAGCACGCTTCGTCCATTCGCGTGTTCCACGTCGTTGCGCACCGCCACCAGGCGTTGGCACCAGTGAAGCTCACCGTTGCGCTTGCGCTGCCATCCCTCGCTTAGGTGCCAGCCGTCGCGTGCGGCACAGGCCAGCTGTTCCTTCAACGTGATTACGGTAGAGCCTGTATCGGAAACCTCCAGGCACTCCGGCACGGCGCCAACCAAATCCTGCTCCGTGTATCCCGTCTGGCGTGTCGTGGACGCATTGATGTTTTCCACGCGGCCTTCTGCGTCCATCGATAACACGGCAAAGTCGTTGATGTCGTCCATCAGCGACGCAAACCAAACCTCCGCCTGTTTCAAGCGGCGCTCCCGCGCCACCTCCGCGGACACATCCACAATGGTCACAGCGAAACGGTCATTCGCCAGTTTCACCAGCGTGCATGCAAGCACGTTGGCGACGAAGTTGTTGTCTCGGGTACCTGGACGCACAACAATGCGATGCGCTTCGCAAACCTTGCCCTGCCGCTTCGGAAACGTTTCTGCCAGATTACGAACCTCAGGGGCGACACCTTCCATGATGGAAAAGAAGTTCGTAACCAACCCGCCGGGAGCCAGCGGCAGAAGCACCTGCACGGCATGCGGGTTCATCATCCGGATCTGCCCTTCGCCGTCGAACTCCAGCAATCCGATTGGACAGGCATAAAGGAACCTCAGGAGGTGGGTGTTCTCCTCCTCGAAGTCCTGCTCGGCACCCTCAGCTGGGTTGTTGGTCAGCACACCCGACCTCACCGCTGTACCAGGACGTACGCCGTGGTAATCGCCGCCTTCTTGAGAAGCCGTAGCTTCACCGGCGTGGGTCGCATGCGCAGCGTCAGCACATAATCCAGGGTGGCATCGAGTTCGGTCTCGTCCTCAAAACGTTGCGCCACCAGGTAGTTATTCATGCACTGTGCCACGTTCTGGAAGTACGCCTCGCCCAGCACGGTATCCGCGGGCAGACCAGCCAGCCGCGACTCAGTGGCGTTGTAGCGCGTCACGGTGGTATCCGG
>CAXTRU010000200.1:0-3917 GCA_964246665.1 uncultured Acidobacteriaceae bacterium | reverse complement strand
GTGTAAAGCCGATCACTCCGTAGGGCAAGCGGTCCAGAGCCTCCGCCGTCATGGCCTCAAGATCGTCGATACCAACGTCTTGAAACGGCCTCATTGCTTCATCCGACATGCGCAAAACACTCCTTCGCGGGCGAGACTTCGAAAACTTACCTTAGCGGGCAGGCCCTGGGGCACTGCATCCCACAATTGGGGTGATTCTCGCAGAAGATTTGCATCACGCTGAAAAAGAAAGGTGGCCGACGACTCATAGGGCGCAACAAGCAGAGGAAACCAGCCTCGCCTCACTCCGCTCGCCGGCATTGACTTTCCGTTCATATTCCGCTACTTTCCAGTTCTCCCAAGCTTTCGCAGAGCGCCTTTCTTCCCACGGCCATTCCTTCGCGCATGTTCGCGAGGATGTACGCCGTGCAAGGACGGAGGATCTGGCGGTCTGCCACGTGGTGCTTCGCCCCATCCACCAGGAGAACGTGCTTGATTTTCAGATCGCGGCTGTTGCACCAAGGCATTCTCGTTCCGGCTTTGCTCACGTTTGCGCTCCCTGCCTTCCCGCAGGACGCCACCACCGGCTCGATCAGCGGCACCATCACCGACCCCTCCGGCGCTCTGGTCAAGGGAGCCACGGTCACCCTCACCAACCTCGACCGCAACCACGTGGAGCGCACGCTCACCACCTCGGGCTCCGGCTTCTTCACCGCCACCCAGCTGCCGCTCGGCGCCTACTCGGTCAAAATTACGGACCCCGGCTTCAAAACCGAAACCGTCACCGGCCTCGTCCTCCATGTCAGCGACGCCCTCACGGTCAACCGCGCGCTCATCACCGGCGAGGCCACAGAGACCGTCATCGTCAGCGCCGCCGAAGCCCGCGTTAATCTCGAAGACGCCACCTCCGCCGGCCTCATTAACAGCACCCAGCTCAACGACCTCGTCCTGATCACGCGCAACTACGAAAGCCTGCTGACCCTGCAGCCCGGTGTCGCCTATGGCAACGCAACGGACAACCTGCAACGCGGCCCGGTGGGTGTTGGCGGCGCCTCCAGCACGGTCAACTTCTCGGTCAACGGCTCCCGCAGCACGTCCAACAACTGGACCATCGACGGCGCCGACAACGTCGACCGCGGCTCCAACCTCACGCTCTACGTCTATCCCAGCCCGGACGCTATCTCCGAGTTCAAGACCCTGCGCGGCCAGTACAGCGCGCAGTACGGCCGCAACTCCGCCGGCCAGATCGACGTCGTCACCAAGTCCGGCACGAATAGCCTTCACGGCAGCGCCTACGAGTACTTCCGCAATGACTTCCTGGACGCCAACGGCTACTACAACGACTTCTACAAGATCCCGATCAATAAGTACCGCTACAACGACTTCGGCTTCTCGATCGGTGGTCCCGTCGTTCTTCCCAAGCTCTACAACGGCCGCAACAAGACGTTCTTTTTCGTCTCGGAAGAGTGGCTCCGCGAGGTCACCTACGCCACCCTCGCCGCGCTTGTGCCCACTACCGCCGAGCGCGCCGGCGACTTCTCTAACGACTGGTACAAGAACACCGCCGGCAGCTGGGTTCAGGGCCCACTCAAGGTCTGCACCGCCTTTACCTACAGCGCCGCCAACCAGACCACGAACTGCACGGCCGCCGGCACCAAGATCCCCACACTTTCCCCCGCCGCCCAGGCCTACCTCAAAGACGTGTACGGCGTGATTCCCACGCCCAACGAGCAGGCCAACGCCGCCATCGGCACCGATCCGCACACCATCAACTCCGTCGTGCGCAACCAGTACAACAACCTCAACACCTCCGTCCGTATCGACCAGCAGTTCGGTCAGAAGCTCACCCTCGTCTATCGCTACATGCATGACACGTTCCCGACCTTTAACGGCTCGGGGACGTTTATCTCCTCGCCCATTCCAGGCCTCTCCGCCACCACCTCGCGCTACCCCGGCACCCAGCAACTCGGCAAGGTGGTCTACGTCCCCAGCCCCACGCTGGTCTTCAACGTTGGCTATGCCTATTCGAATGGCTCCATCGAGACAGTGCCCCAGGGCGCGCTGCTTTCCGCCAACTCGCCCGACATCAGCATCCCAACGCCCTACGCCAATACCGTCGGCGTCGTACCCACGATCGGCTTCGGCACCGGCAACTTCACGTCCATCACCGCCGGTCCGGTCTACCACGACCACGGCATCAATCACCAGGGCTTCGGCGACGTCACCAAGGTGCTCGGCAACCACACCCTGATCGCCGGCGCGTCGTACGACCATTACGAAAAATCGGAAAACAATACGCTCGGCAGCAATCAGGGTTCCTTCACCTTCACCAACGACGCCACCTACCCTATCGTCGGCACCCCCACGCTGCTCGCCGGCCAGTCGGAAGAGCAAAGCTTCGCCAACTTCCTGCTCGGCAACGTCAACAACGGCTTCACGCAGCAGTCCCGCAACCCCCAGGTCGATATCAACCAGAACATCTATGAGGCCTTCGCCCAGGACAACTGGAAGATCCATCCCCGCCTTACGTTAAACCTCGGCGTGCGTTACGACTTCCTCGGTCAGCCCTTCGACGACTCCGGCTTCCTTTCCAACTTCAACCCCAGCGCCTATAGCGCCGCCAAGGCGCCCACCCTCACCGCCAGCGGCCTCATCTGCTTGACAGGCACCTGCAGCCAGACGGGCAGCAGCGCCGGCCAGTCCACCGCCCCAAACCCCAACGCCGACTTCGTCAATCCCAATTACATCAACGGCATGATCTTCGGCAATCCCTCGGCGGCCAACAACAACCAGTCCTCACCGTACGGCAACAAGGTCGGCTCCTCGCAGAAGAACAACTTCGCTCCGCGCGTCGGCTTCGCGTATGACCTCTTCGGCAACGGTCGCACCGCGCTGCGCGGCGGCTACGGCTGGGCCTTCGACGAGATCGAGGTCAGCTACTACGAGACCACGGTCTTCAACAACCCGCCCTCGGTGGCCACCTACAACCAGACCAACGCCGTCTTCGACACGCCCTCCGGCGGTGCTGTCTCCACCACGCCCTCCACCACCCCCGGCCGCATCCAGGCGCTGCCTCTCAACTTCAAAACGCCCTACATGCAGCAGTATTCGCTCGATCTCCAGCAGCAGTTCACTCCCACGCTGCTCGTGGACATCGGCTACTTTGGCACGCACGGCACGCACCTGGCTGGCGCGGAAGAGATCAACCAGCCCATCCCCGGCGCCTGGCGCGGCGTCGTCGACCCACGCATTGCCAGCGCCGGTTGCGTCCTCAATGGCCAGCCCGCGTTCCTGAACTCCACCTGCGATCGCGTGCTGAACCAGGTCAAGCCCTACCTCGGCTACTTCGCGATCGACGCCATGCGGACTATCTTCAGCTCCAACTACAACAGCCTGCAGACCAAGATCACCAAGCACTTTGCCGGCAAAACTTACGTCGACGCCAACTTCACCTGGTCGCGCGACCTGACAAACTCGCCCGCCGACTATAGCGGCTTCATCCAGAACATCTACAACGTCGACGCCGACTACGGCCGCGCCTCCGACGATCGCAAGCTCATCCTCACCCTCGATGGCGTCTACGAGGTGCCGTGGTTCAAGGAGCAGAAGGGTCTCGCCGGCCACCTGCTCGGCGGCTGGGAGATCTCGGCCATCTACGCCGCGAACTCCGGCCTGCCGATCACGGTCGGCGCCTCCGCCGGCTCCACCATCAATTACAACCTCCCCGGCGGCGTTGCCGGTCTCAACGGCTCCACCACCGGTGGCACCGTCAACGACAACGCAGGCTTAAGCGTCCTCGGCAACACCAACGCCGGCCTCCGCCCCAACCAGATTGCCAACCCCAACCAGGGCTACGGCGTTCGCCTTCACGCCGGCAAGAATCCCAACCAGTCCAACACGCCCTGGTTCTACACCGGCGCCTTCACCGCGCAGGACCC
>CAXTRU010000199.1:5221-6949 GCA_964246665.1 uncultured Acidobacteriaceae bacterium | reverse complement strand
TCGAAAGCGCACGGCCCTTGCTGCCGGCGAGGTACTCCTTGAAGAAGTCGAGTTCGGGGGCCTTGAAGGTGGGCTCGGGCACCTTGCGGGCGGGCAGGTAGCCGCCGAGCAACTCCCGGCGCGCCTGCATGTAGGCGATGGCGGGGTCGTTTCCGTCGGGGCGGTAGAAGTCGGCGTCCTTGGCTGGAGTTTCGGGCAGCGGGATTTCGAACTGCTTCACGAACGCGGAAAGGCCTGCGTCGGTGAGCTTCTTTTCTGAGTGCGTGGCGTTACGGGCCTGTGCCGACGCGAGGCCGTAGCCTTTGACGGTCTTGGCGAGGATGACCGTGGGTCCGCCCTTGTGCTCGAGCGCGCGCTTGTAGGCGTTGTAAATCTTCAGCGGATCGTGGCCGCCGCGATGGAGGCGCGCGAGCTGCTCGTCGGTCTTGTCCTCAACGAGCTTGAGGAGTTCGGGGTACTTGCCGAAGAACTCCTTACGGAGGTAGTCGCCGCCCTTGGCCTTAAACGTCTGGAAGTCGCCGTCGACGCACTCTTCCATGCGCTTCAGCAGCAAACCCTGGTGATCGCGCTCGAAGAGTTCGTCCCAGTCAGAGCCCCAGATGACCTTGATGACGTTCCAGCCGGCGCCGCGGAACATGCCTTCGAGCTCGTCGATGATGCGCTTGTTGCCGCGGACGGGGCCGTCGAGGCGTTGCAGATTGCAGTTGACGACGAAGATGAGGTTGTCGAGCCCTTCGCGGTTGGCGAGCGAGATCGCGCCGAGGGTATCGACTTCGTCGGTTTCGCCGTCGCCGACGAACGCCCACACCTTGCGCTCGGTGTGCGGGATGAGCGAGCGGTTCTCCAGGTACTTCATGAAGCGGGCTTGATAAATGGCGTTCAACGGGCCGATACCCATGGAGACCGTGGGGAACTGCCAGAAGTCCTGCATAAGCCAAGGGTGCGGGTAGCTGGACAGGCCGGGTTCGCCGCGGAGTTCGTGGCGGAAGTTCTTGAGACGGCCTTCGTCGAAGCGGCCTTCGAGAAAGGCGCGGGCATAAACACCGGGCGAGGCATGGCCCTGGAAATAGACGAAGTCGCCGGGCTGCTCACCTTTGTCGGAGGCATATCTTGCGCGGAAGAAGTGATTAAAGCCGACCTCAAGCAGCGTAGCGAGCGATGAATAGGTGGAGATGTGCCCACCGATGCCCGCGTCGTACTTATTCTGCTTGTGCACCATGGCCATGGCGTTCCAACGGATCAGCGCTTCGACGCGACGCTCCAGGGTGCGGTCGCCGGGGTAGGGCACTTCGTCATGCTTGGGGATGGTGTTGAGGTAGGGTGTGGTGACATCGCCTGTGGCGGGCACACCGGCCTCACGGGCACGGGTGCGCAGCGCAGACAGCACGGCGGCGCCCTGTTCCCAGTCGTTGGCAACGACCTGGTCAAAGGCCTCGATCCACTCTGCGACCTCGGCGGTGAGATCTTGTTCGACGGCTTCTTCGAGCTTAACGGCCATGTGGTGAGGGTCCCCTTCGGTTCACACGTTCGACGGTTCTACGATAAATGGCAGTTGGGACGATGCGCCAGTTACCACCGGGCGTGACGCTGCGATAAGCGGCGATACCGTGTTGCGGCCTCGCTGCCTTGGTTCGCTTTGAAGGAGCTCTGCGACGCCCGGAATTACTGCTTGTAAATGCGGGACTCCCAAGCGCCCAAGTGCAGCGTGTTGGCGCCGGCCTCGTGCGC
>CAXTRU010000199.1:0-5211 GCA_964246665.1 uncultured Acidobacteriaceae bacterium | reverse complement strand
TCCGACAACAGCAGCGTTCCGGCTTTCAGCCCGCCAGGCAGCGTGTACTGCAGCGGGCTGGAGCTGAAGTTTTCGACCACCAGGTACTTTTCTGCGCCCAGCGTGCGGGTGTAGGCGAAGACGTGTGGGTGCTTGGGGTCAAGGTCCTGGAAGTCGCCATACACAAAGGCCAGCTTGCCCGCGCGTAGCTTCAGGAGCGCGCGCACGTAGTTCAGCACGGAGGCTGGGTCAGCCTCTTCCGCTGCCGCATTGATCTCCTTGTAGTTGGGGTTTACGGCCAACCAGGGATGCGTCCCGGTGGTGAAGCCGGCCTCGGGAGAGCTGTCCCACTGCATGGGTGTGCGGGCGTTGTCGCGCGACACCTTGGCCTGCGAGGCGAGAAACGCCGCGGCGGAGATGTGGCCGGTTTCGACTTCGGCCTTGTAGGCGTTCTTGATCGCGATGTCGTCGTAGTCTTCCAGCTTTTTGAACGGGTAGTCCGTCATGCCGAGCTCGTCACCCTCGTAGAGGAAGGGCGTGCCGCGCAGGGTGAGAATCATCGTCTCGAAGAGCTTCGCGGAGGGCACGCGCATCGCGGGCGAGTCGTCGCCAAAGGTGGACACGATGCGCGGGTTGTCGTGGTTGGAAAGGAAAACGGTGTCCCAGTCGTGCTTGGTCAGCACCGTCGCATGCTCGTCGTAGATGGCTTTCAGCTCCGGCAGCGACCAGCCGCCGAGCTGGCTGGGGCCGAAGTCGGAGCGGCCGATCTTGATCGCGTCGAAGTTAAAGATCATGTTGAGCTCGTGGCGGCGATCGTCAACCAGCGCGTTGGTCTGCGCGAGCGTGGTGCCGGTCGCTTCGCCGACGGACATGTCGTCGTACTTGGACAGCACCTCGCGGTTCATCTCCTGCAGATACTCGGCCAGATGCGGCCCGTTCGCGTACGCGTTCGGCGGCGCCTTCAGCTCCGGGGTGAGGTCGGGCATGCCGGTGGGCTTGGAGATGAGTGGGATGACGTCCATGCGGAAGCCGGAGACGCCCTTGTCGAGCCAGAACCGCATGATGTCAAACACCTCTTCGCGCACCTTCGGGTTCGCCCAGTTCAGGTCGGGCTGCTTGGCGGCGAAGTAGTGGAGGTAGTACTCGTTGGTCGTCGGATCCAGCGTCCAGGCGGAGCCGGAGAAGTAGGAAGGATAGTTGTTGGGCGGGGTGCGGGTGCCGTCCGGCGCCGCATGTCCCGGGCGCCAGATGTAGAAGTCGCGATAGGGGTTCGTTTTGCTCTTCCGCGACTCAATAAACCACTTGTTCTCGTCGGAAGTGTGGTTCACGACGAGGTCGATGATGAGGCGCATGTGGCGCTGCTTGACGCCTGCGAGCAAGGTGTCGAAGTCGGCCATGGTGCCGAACTCCTTCATCACCTTGCGGTAGTCGCGGATGTCGTAGCCGTTGTCGGCGTTGGGCGAGTCGAAGTGTGGGCTGAGCCAGATGACGTTGATGCCGAGCTTCTGCAGGTAGTCGAGCTTCGACGTCAAGCCCGGCAGGTCACCGATGCCGTCGCCGTTCGAGTCCTTGAAGGAACGCGGGTACACCTGGTACACGACGGCTTCTTTCCACCACTTGGGCTCGTAGCCGTTGATGAGCTGCTGTGCCGGCGCCGCCACGCCAAGGCAGAGGAGGGCTGCGGCTACCGAGGTCTTGCAAAATGCGCGCCAGGACATGCCGGGCATTCTACCCACAGCCGGGGAGCGATGACGAGGGTCATCTTCTCGTGACGTGGTTGTTGGTCAGGTCTGCTGTTCTGCGAAGCCTCGGTGATGTGAATCGTCCGGGTTACGTGGAGTAGTCGGCGTTGATGCTGACGTACTCCTGCGTGAGGTCGCAGGTGATAAAGCGTGCCTGCCCCTCTGCCTGGCCCAGGTCGAGGCTGATGGTGTATTCCCGCTGGCTCATGGCGGCGTGGGTGGCGGCTTCGTCGAAGTGGGGTGAGCGCACGCCATGGGCAAAAACGGGCAGCCCGGCGATGTTGATCGAAACCTGTGCGGGGTCGAACGCAACGCCGGCCCGGCCCGCAGCCGCAAGCAGCCGGCCCCAGTTGGGATCCGCGCTGGACCAGGCGGTCTTGCAGAGAGGCGAAGCGGCGATGGTGCGGGCAATCTGTTTGGCTTCGGCGTCGTTGCGGGCGCCGGTGATTTCAAGCGTGACGACGTGGGTAACACCTTCGCCGTCGTCGACGATCTGATGGGCGAGCGACTCGCAAACCATGCGCAGGGCCTCGGCGAAGGCGCTCAGGATGCGGTCGCTGGCCTGCACGCCGGACTTGCCGCTGGCGAGCAGCAGCACGGTGTCGTTGGTGCTCATGTCACCGTCAATCGAGATGGAGTTGAAGCTGCTTTCGACTGCAGGGCCGAGTACGGATTGGAGTTGCGCCGAGGTCGCGTCGAGATCGGTGAAGAGATAGACCAGCATGGTGGCGTGCGGCACCAGCTGTGGGCCGATCATGCCGGCGCCTTTGGCGCAGCCGAAGAGTTGCACGGGCTGCTCGTGATCGAGAGCCAGAGTGGCTCGGGCTACCTTGCGCTTGGTGTCGGTCGTGAGGATGGCGTCCGCGAAGGTGGTGAGGTGATTGGCGGTATTGCCCAGCGCGGCTTTCGCTTTTGGGATGGCGGCGATGAGTTTTTCGGCGGGCAAGGGCACGCCGATAATCCCGGTGGACGAAGGGAAGACCTCGTCAAAGACACAGCCGAACTGCTCGGCCGTAGCGGTGCAGGACCGGCGGCAGGCGTCGATGCCGGGCTCACCGGTGGCGCAGTTGGCGTTACCGGAGTTGATCAGCACGGCGGTGACCCGGCCCCCGTTGGCCGCGAGATGCCCCCGGCCGACGATGACCGGGGCGGCGACGACCTGATTGGCCGTGAAGAGGGCCGCTGCGCTGGCACCTCCAGGGCAGACGGCGAGCGCCATATCGGGCTTGCCGCTGGCCTTGATGCCCGCAGTGGTGGCCGACCATTGGAAGCCGAGAGGAAGGTTGGTCTGTGTGGGCGCGGAGTGCACGAGGCCGAGGTGCGCGGAAGTGGAGCTCACAGGGGCATTGTAGCGAGTGTTGGACGCCGTGCTTCCGCCTGTCTTTCAGCCTTTTCGCGGTATCGTAGCTGGAAAGGAGCAAGCGATGGCGGCGTACGCGTCCGTACCGAATCCGACCATGACCGAGGCGGAGTACCTCGCTTCAGACTTCGAGATCGATCCTGATTTTGTGGATGGTCACCTTGAGGAACGAGCTATGGGCGGCATTGAACACACAAATTGGCAGCGCGCCCTGATGCTTTGGTTCGCCCAGAACACTCCCTTGATCGCTGCCACGGAGGTCACGATCCGCGTCGCGGACGGCAAGTACCGTATTGCCGATCTAGCCGTGTTTACGGAGGCGCCACTGGGCTCCGTCGTCACCGTACCGCCTCTTTGTGTCATTGAGATTCTGAGCCCCTCTGATACTTTCGGGCGGCTCAAGGGACGCATGCGGGACTACGATTGCATGGGCGTTAAGCACCTGTTTGTTATCGAAAGCCGAACGGACCGCTCCGTGTTCAGGGACGGCATGTTTCTTCCCATCAGGACAGATCGAAGCCTTCTGGAAGGGACCACGGTGGAGCTGGACTGGCATGCCGTGGCAGGCCTCCTGTGGCCCAATCCGTCATGAAGTACAAGCGGCGACCTCGCTGGTACGGGTCCAGTGCTCGGACCGGCCGAAGGCTTTGACGCCGACGTAGCCGCGAAGATCGAGCTTGTCGCCAGTGCTGGAAATCACACCCTTGTAGGTCTTACCGGATTTCGGGTCATAGAGATGGCCGTCTTCGGCGTGCGCGGGGTCGGTGAGGTGGAAGCCGTACCCGATTTGCAGGCCGCACAGCTTGCGGTTGTGTTGCGCCGGGTCGGGGTTGTTGCCGTCGACGCGGGTAGGGGAGTTGGGTTCAAGCTGAAGGAGGGTGGCGCAGACGTCGGCTCCGCACGGGGCAATGCGGACGACCGCGCCGCCTGGGGTGCGCCATGTGCCCACAACGCCCTTGCCCTGCGCTGCTGCGAGGGTGGCCAAGCCGAGAAGTGTGCCGGTGAGCAGGAAGACGCGCTTCATGTCACCCATCCTAGCGCCGGTCGCCCCCGGCGTATACTTTGGCGATAACAGCGGGCCTTTGCACGAGCACGGAGCCGGCAAGGCCACGCGGGAGATTTCAGCCAAATGAGCACATTCGACAACGGGATTGCAGCCGCCAACGAGCAGAGCCAGGGGCACGACGCGGAGACGAGGTACGGTGTGCCGCAGCCGCGCCGCGAATGGATCGTGAAGCGTAAAGAGGAAGCGGCGCGCACCGGCGACTGGAACATGAGCCAGATGCACTTCGCGCGCAAAGGGCTGATCACCGAAGAGATGGCCTTTGTGGCGCACAAGGAGAAGTTGAGCCCGGAGCTGGTGCGGAGCGAGATCGCCAAGGGGACGATGATTATCCCGGCGAACATCAACCACCCGGAGCTTGAGCCGATGTGCATTGGCGTCGAAAGCCTTTGCAAGATCAACGCGAATATCGGGAATTCGGCGCTGGTGTCGAACGTGGATGAAGAGCTGAAAAAGCTGCACACGGCGGTGCATTTTGGCGCCGATACGGTGATGGACCTTTCCACCGGTGGCGACATTCCGATGATCCGCGAAGCGATTTTGCGCCACTCGCCCGTGCCGATTGGGACGGTGCCGCTGTATGAGGCGCTGGGGCGCGTGAAGCGGGTTGAGGATTTGAACATTGACCTGTATCTCGAGGTGATCGAGGAGCAGGCCCAGCAGGGTGTGGACTATTTCACCATTCATGCGGGCGTGCTGGTGCAATACATTCCCATGGTGTCGAAGCGGATCACGGGTATCGTGAGCCGTGGTGGCGCGATTATGGCGCAGTGGATGACGGCGCACCACAAGCAGAACTTCCTTTACGAGAACTTCGACCGCATCACCAAGATCATGGCGAAGTACGACGTGAGCTACTCGCTGGGAGACGGCTTGCGGCCGGGGTCGGTGGCCGATGCTTCGGATGAGGCGCAGTTTGCCGAACTGAAGACCCTGGGCGAGCTGACCCGGCAGGCGTGGAAGGACGACGTGCAGGTGATGATCGAAGGCCCGGGCCACGTGCCGATGGACAAGATCAAGGAGCAGGTCGACAAGGAAGTTGAGCTCTGCGACGGCGCTCCGTTCTA
>CAXTRU010000198.1:0-6990 GCA_964246665.1 uncultured Acidobacteriaceae bacterium | reverse complement strand
TTCAAACAATGCCTAGGACCTCATCTTGCGCCTGACTGCCCTCGCCCTTGCCGCCGTCGTCCCCTTCGCTGTCGCGCAAGCACCCTCCGACTCGCAGCTCAAGCTCAATCAGATCCAGGTGATCGGCACGCATAACAGCTACCATGCCGGCCTCGGCCCCAACATGACTACGTGGCTGCAGCAGCATAACCCGCAAGCCGCTGCAGGGCTCGACTACCAGCATCCACCGCTGACGGAGCAGTTCAACCACGGCATTCGCCAGATCGAACTCGACATCTACGCCGATACCCAGGGTGGCCGCTACGCGCACCCGCAAGGCCCACAACTTCTGAAGTCTGCCGGCCTGCCGCCCGATCCGGATCCCTACCCAGCCGGCCTGCTCGACAAGCCCGGGTTCAAGGTGCTGCACGTGCAAGACATCGACACGCGCTCCACCTGCCAGCCCTTTCTCGCCTGCCTGCAGGAGGTTCGCTCCTGGTCGCGCGCCCACGCAGACCATGTCCCTATCTTTATTCTGGTGGAAGCCAAACAGGGCGCGCCGAAGGACAGCCACCTCACCACGCCGGAGCCGTTCACGCCGGCGGTCTTCGATGCCCTCGACGCCGAGATCCGCTCCGTGTTCCCAGCGTCAGAACTCATCACGCCGGACGACGTTCGCGGCAACTTCTCCACGTTGAATCAGGCCGTCCGGGCCGGCAACTGGCCCACGCTTGCAAGCGCTCGCGGCAAGGTCGTCTTTCTTCTAGATCAGCGAGACAACACACCCGTTTACCTCGAAGGTCATCCGTCGCTGCGCGGTCGCGTCCTGTTTACCAACAGCACGCCGGGTGCGCCGGATGCAGCCTTCCTTGAGCGCAACGACGGCCCCGCGGAGGAGATCAAAGCTCTCGTCCAACAGGGCTACCTGATCCGCGCCCGCACCGACGCCGACACAAAACCGGCCCGCACCAACGATGTATCGACCCGCGACGCGATGATGGCCAGCGGCGCCCAGATCCTCAGCACCGACTACCCCGCGAACGAACCCGCTCGCTGGCCGGGGCATTTTCATGTGGCCTTGCCGGGCAACGCCGCCGTTCGCTGCGACTCGGTAAACTCACCCGCCTGCCCCAGTCCCCTTCTGCCGTAGCCTGTTGGGACCGCAAGCGTAGGGCCTTCCTCGAAGGCGCTGGGCGTAGCAGGCTTGCCTCATCTTTGAGGCACTCTCTACACCGTTTCGGGCGGACACGCGCACCTCGCCAGACCGGGCCGACCCTGGCATGGGGTGCTCCGTGGATCGAGCCCGATCTTGCCGCGGTACCGGGATCGGAACCCACGTAACCGATAGCTGTTACTTGGGTTACCGCATCTCTTCTAGTTCAACGTTGCACCGATGTCTCACTCCAGAACTTGAAGCCTTTTCCGCTATGTTTAGACGAAAGTGTTATATACCTTCGCCTCTGCGGGGTTAGACGCTGAGGGAGTTACCTGGAGCGGGATTTCCCGACATGCACGCAATGTTCGACGTGAAATTCTTGGTGCTCCCGATCAGTGTGCACGCCGTGACGTCAGAGTTCCAGAGCGATGCCTTGCTCGCGCAGGCCACCGTGCCTCCAGCGCACGCCACCCCGTCTGCGTACGCTCTTTGCCTCGGGGCGGTGACACCCCGAGTCGCGCCCCGCAAGGTGTCCGGGCGCGTGCGGCAAGCTGCCTGCCGTTGGCGTGCGGGGAGGGGACGCTAGTGCCGACGTCACCCTCAGGCCTTCCCTTTCGCGTTCGAGCCTTTGTGATTGCGTGTTCCACGGTCGGAGCCGTCGTAATGACGCATGCGCTGATGCACTCGCGCCCGACGGATCTGCTTAAATTTCTCTGCTACCTCGCCGTTGCCATTCTGTCCGCCACGTTGAAGGTCTGGCTCCCGGGCATGGAAAGCACGATGTCCGTGCATTTTCTCTTTGTTTTGCTGGGTGTTCTGGAGCTCTCGTTGGGCGAAACGCTGATCATCGGTTGCGGCGCCACGCTGGTGCAGAGCTTCTGGAAGCCCAAAAACCGTCCCGAAGCCATCAAGGTCATCTTCAACGTCCTTGGGATGAGCGCACCGGCCATCTACATCACGTACACGGCGTATCGCTGGTCCTCGCACCATCTGCCCAACAGCACGCCGCTGCTGCTGATCATCTCTGCCTGCGCGTACTTCTTTGCCAATACGGCACCGGTCTCGATCGTCATCGCGCTCAGCGAAAAGATCTCCGTCCGTAAGATCTGGAAGGAGACCTACTTCTGGTCGCTGCCCTACTACCTGATCGGGGCCGCCGTGGTGGGCGTGGTCAGTTTCATCACCAAGTACATCGGCTGGCAGAGCGCGCTTATCGTCGCGCCCATCATGTACTGGGTGTACCGCTCGTACCACCTCTACCTGGGCCGTCTGGAAGACGAAAAGAAACGCGTTGAGATCGAAGCGCGCCAGGTGGAAGCCGAGAAGCGTCACGTGGAGGAGGTCTGCGCGCTGCACCTGCGCACCATCGAAGGCCTTGCCCTCGCCATTGAGGCCAAGGATCAGAACACGCACTCGCACCTGCACCGCGTGCGCACCTACGCGGTGGAGATCGGCAAAGAGATGGGCATGACGAGCGAAGACCTCGACGCTCTTCGCGCCGGCGCCCTGTTGCACGATATCGGCAAGCTCGCCGTGCCCGACCACATCATCAACAAGCCTAGCCGCCTGACTCCGGAAGAGTTCGAAAAGATGAAGATTCACCCGGTGGTCGGCGCCGAGATCATCGAGAAGGTGTCCTTTCCCTACCCCGTTGCCCCCATCGTTCGCTCGCATCATGAGAAGTGGAACGGAGCCGGGTACCCGGACGGACTGACGGGTGAGGAGATCCCGCTGGGCGCGCGCATCCTCGCCGTCGTTGACTGTCTCGACGCGCTTACCTCCGATCGGCAGTACCGCCGGGCTCTTCCGCTGGACGAGGCCATGGAGAAGATAGCGCAGGAGGCCGGCACCTCATTTGACCCCACCATCGTTCAGATCCTGAAACGCCGCTACAAGGAGTTTGAAGGCTTCGCGCTGCGTAGCCTCGAGCAGACCAGCGACGACGCCCTCCGCTTCAGCTACACCGTGCAGCGGGGCGAAAGTCCGGCGACCGGACTGCAATCGGAAGGCATCAGCCGCAACGGCAACGAGTCGGACTTCCTCACTTCGATCGCGTCGGCCCGCCAGGAAGCACACACCCTGTTTGAATTGAGCCAGGACCTCGGCAATTCGCTCAGCCTTGACGAGACCCTGTCCCTGGTCGCACTTCGGCTGAAAAAGCTGATCCCGTACGACACGCTCGTCACGTTCATGAAGCACGAGGACACGTTGCATCCGGACTTTGTGACCGGTGAAAATGCACGCCTGTTCTCCCAACTTCAGATCCGTATCGGCACCGGACTGTGCGGGTGGGTTGCGCAGAACGAAAAGCCCATCATGAACGGCAATCCTGCTGTAGAGATGGGGTTTCCAGCCGGCGAGGGCGCCAGCGCCAAGCCACAGTCCGCACTGGTCGTCCCGCTCGAAGGCGTTACGGGCCTCGTCGGGGTGCTGGCGTTGTATCGCTCCGAAGCGGATGCATTCACCAGCGAACACCTACGCATTCTGCAGGTTGTGACCGCGCGCGTTGCACTGTTTATCGAAAATGCGTTGCGGTACCGGGAGGCGGAGCACTCCGCAACCATCGACCACCTCACCGGCATGGCCAACGCCCGTGCGCTCTCCATTCACCTGGAGCAGGAGCTTGCCCGTTGCAAGCGGGAAAATCAGAGGATGGCAGTGATCGTGTGCGATCTCGACGGCTTTAAAGAGGTGAATGACCGCTACGGTCATCTTGCCGGCGATAAGGTCCTGAAGCTCTTCGCCAACTCTGTGCGGCATGTGTGCCGCTCCTACGATTACGCTGCGCGCATGGGCGGCGATGAGTTTGTTATCGTGGCCACCAATCTCACTCCTGACGCGATTGAAGAACGCGCCCTTCTGCTGAGCGACCTCGCCCAGGAGGCTGGCCGTGAGGTTTGTGGCCGCAACTTCCTTTCCCTCAGCCTCGGCGCGGCTTTCTTTCCCGAAGATGGCCACGATGCCGAACGCCTGCTCTCGGAGGCGGATCGTCGCATGTACGCCGTGAAAACCGTGCACCACAGCAACGCGCCACGGCTTACCCGTCGCGACCTGGAGGAGATCGACGAAGTCTTCGTGCAGTAAGTCGCCCCGTGATACTTTTGCCACGGAGACAGCGGGCGTCTCAGCTTGGATCGTCCGTTGAGGAAGCGGAGACCAAGTCGTAACTGTGCTCAGGGCAGTGAGAGGCTTGGTGCCCCTGACGAAGCTGAGTTCCTGAAGGTTGGGTCCAAACTGCGCTCGAGCTGACAAGCAATGTCCTCGCGATCTTCTCGCGATGGAATCTATGCCGGTTGTCACACGATCAGGTTGTCAAGATTGGTGGCGCAGCGCAGAACAGATCAACTCACTGCATCGACCAACTCAACCAGCAAACGGCTCGGCGTATAGAACCAGGCGATCCGCCGCCCGCCAAACGCAACGGCCGGCGCCGGCGCACTCACCACCAGGCACTTTAGCGCGCGCACATGGGCCAGTGCCCGATCGAGGTCGTTGGTTTCAAAGCACAGGTGATACGCCCCGCCACCCGTCTTGTTCAACATGGATCGAATCGGCGCATCCTCTGTGAGAGGAGCGATAAGCTCGATCTCCGCCGCTTCCCCTTCGGCCTGCGACAGGAAGTTGACGGTGACCTTTTGGATCGGATCGTCGAATGGACCGGAAACCACCTCGGACCCGAAGATCGCTCCGAGCATCTTGGTCGCAGCATCGAGTTCCGGCACCGCAACACCGACGTGCAACAGCCGAAACGTCAGGCCAGCCGGCAGATCTGCCATTACAGCGTGGCTCCCTTTTGCTCCAGCGCCGCTTGCAGCTTCGCCACGGTGGTCAGCTCAGGCACCTGCTGCGGATCCAGCTGCACTCCATACTCGCCTTCCACCGAGAGAACCAATTGCAGATGACGAAAGGAATCCCAGGCTTCCACGGAATCGGTAGACGTTTCGGCAGTGACGTCGTCCGGGCTGATCTCCAGCGTGTCGGCGACAATGTCACGCAGTGACGGCGGAACTTGTACTGAACTCATAGCTTTCCTTTCCTTCCACCTTAAGCCACGCAGGGCTTATAGGCATGCGATCGGCGAGGCTGAGCCGATACACCGTAGCTCCCTCCACACCCGCAGCGTCGCTTTGGCTAAAGCCATGGTCAGGATAGAAGTCCCGACACGGCACATTCTTCTTGGTCTCGATGTACTCGCCGACGAGCCACCGCGCCCCCTGCTGTGCCGCATGGAAGGCCAGTTGCGCCAGGATGGCGGACTCGATGCCCCGCCCAATCACACGGCAAGACAACAGCAGCGTATCGATCCAACACTCATCGCCATGTTGACGTGTCAGCGCCAGGCCCACTACGCCGGCATCGCCAAACCTGTCGCGCACACGGATGGCCAGGGCCTGGCAGCGTGGGTCGTTCACAAAGTCCATCACTTCGGTCGCGGAGTAGCGACGCGTTGTGAGATTGAACTGGTTGGTCTTCGCGAGCAGCTGCACGGAACGATCCAGCGGCGCATCCGCCGCGCTTAGGAACGTGCAAACGATCTCAAGGGACGCCAGAAAGTCTTCCCGGCTCGCAGCACTGTTCTGCAGCGCACTTCGCTGTGCCTGTGCGCGATACTCCTCCGATCGGTTGCGATCGTCCGCCGTCACAGTGACTGCGTCGAAAAACCATTCCTCCGCAAGCAGGTTCACCATGCTCCACGGCTCGCTGGGGTTGACCTCAACAACCGCGACCTCGGGCAAATGGTGCCGGATAGCGGCGCACTCTGTGGGGTTGTCGTCCACAAACACAAACGAATCCAGACCCAGTGACAGTTCAATGGCAAGTTCGCGCAGCGCTTCGGCCTTTTCGTTCCAGCCAATCTTGCGCGCAACGAAGTCATCCAGCGTTAGCGCCAGGTCCGCCGCCCTGAGCCGAAACGCCTCCGCCACATCGCTCTCATTGTTCTTGGAGGTCACCGCAAGCAGGATGCCCCGCGCGCTCAGCTCCTTCAGGTAGCTCTGATACGCGAAGTAGCAGTTGCCCGGAAAGGCGTGTCCCGTCGCGATGCCACCCGGCCCGTCTTCGCCGAGGATGCCGCCCCAGAACGTATTGTCCAGGTCTGTGCACAGCACCTTGCGCGGCGCTCGAAACAACGCCGATGCGCTCCGCACCAATCCCTTGGTGTAGATCGAAAACGCGCCGGGTGCCACGTTCAGCCGTGTCGCCAGAAACATGCGGTCGTCCCGCCAGGCAGCGCGGCCATACTGGCCAGCAAGGCGATCCACGTCGAAGAACACGCAATCAGCCACGGTGCGGCAAACAGATGCCAACTGCTGGTTCAACTCGCGCAGTGCATTCACGTAGCTGTGCCGAAGATTGGCGTCCCCCACAGGGCCAAGCGAAGTCACCTCAGGCAGAACGCATCCCTGCACCACCAACCGTCCTCGGTTGCCCGCACGGAAGCTGTGCAGCATCTGCCCCAGTCGCTCAGCGCATGCTTCCACTTCGGCAGAGACATCATCGCCGCGCCCCGCGGCGCACAACTCAGGCAGCCTGCCGGCTAGGTCTTCCGTGTCCAGCAGCCCAAAAGCGAGATCAGCCCCTGACCGTCCAAGGCTCGCCTCAGGGCTGAGCAGCTCTTCCATGTAGGAGCCGTAGCCGCCGGTCTCAATCTCAAGCACATACCCGCCCAACACAGCCTGCACATGCAACGCAGGCAAAAAGGGCTCCACCGTCACGGACCGGACAACGAACGCTTTCAGCCGCCAATGTCCATAGGCAATAAGGGCGTCAGTAGCCTTGCAAAACGTTGTCGCACAGAAGGGCACATCCGCAGCACGTCCCAGAGCCATCAGCTCCCGCGCACTCTCGAGCGCAGC